>JAKART010000302.1 GCA_021819255.1 Acidobacteriota bacterium | reverse complement strand
GGGCGCTGAGGGTGAGCATGGTGGTCGCCGAGGAACGACCCTCACCGGAAAGGCTCGCGAGGCGGTTGATATCCTTGCCGTGGACCTCGTGGACCTGACCGCATTTCAGACAAAAGCGGAATTTGCCAGGGACGTGCCAGTAACGCTCGCCACGCCCTTCCTGTCCCTGGGCGTTGACGAACACTGGTTGCGGAATCGCCTTTTTATAACTTGGTCGGACTTTCACCTCATTGCGAGTGAAATCGAGCCAGTTCTCCGGCAGGTCCTCCAGTTGGCCTTGGTATTGCTGATCGGCACGGATCGGGCAAAGAAAGCCGTAAGTAACCTCTTCATTGTTATCAGCAGTGATGTCATCTATTTCACGCGGCCGGTAGTTCGATGGTTCATTTTTGGAATGCCAAACCGGGTAGTATTCCTGGCCGCAAGCTCGGCAAAAATGCGTTGGGTATAGTTCCACACCTTCCACTTGCCGACCGGGAGCGAATCGCTGGGCATCGAGGGTGACGTGGCGTATGCCGGGGGCTTCCAGTGTGGTGAGCACCTTGCCAGGGCCGCTGATGAACTGATGCAGTTTGAAGGCGAAGGGCGGCCGGCCTTGAGGGGTATTGATCTCATGGGCAGCCAGCAAGAAGCGTTGCAAGGCATGGCGGCTCTCTTCGACCGAACAGCCACTGTCCGCTGCCAGTTTTTCACTTGCTGTCTTGATGTTCATAGGTTGCGCGCGGCGCGGGGGCTCGTTTTCGGGAAATTCGATGCCCAGATTGAGTTCCACCCAGATAGCCAATGGATCTGCCTGAAAAGAGGGGAAATCAGCCCAAGCCGGGTGTTCCCGGTGTATGGCGGCAGGCAGTGCGGTTTGGATTGCGGCAACGTCCTTGAGGGGATCTGTCACCCGTTCTAGCGTTTCACCAATCACATCATGTTCTGATATCGCTGTTCCAAAAAGTTTGCTGGCTACGGCAGCAACGGCGTTGTTGCGATCTGCTTGCGTATCCATGCTGGACATGGTGGCCGAAGTACCAATGCATACGAGATCAGAGGCCTGAAGGCGTTCACGCAGACGGCGCACCAACAGAGCCACGTCAGCGCCCTGGCGCCCCCGATAGGTGTGCAGTTCGTCGAGAACCAAAAACTCCAACCCTTGGCAATGCTCGACGACGCGGCGGTCATCTTCGTCAAAACGGGTGAGAATGAGCTCCAGCATCATGAAGTTGGTCAGGAGAATGTCGGGTGGGTTGGCTGCGAGCGTGCTGCGCTCACTAGGGGACTCTTGTCCCGTGTAGCGTGCCACGGTGAAAGGCTGCTGATCAGTGGCATAGCCATACAGGAATTTATTGAGCTCTTCCAGCTGGCTGTTGGCCAGCGCGTTCATCGGATAGATGACAATGGCGCGGGTGCGCTGGGTGCCGTTGTCAGCAGCCTGCTTTCCCTTCAGGATGCTGTCGATGATCGGGATAAAGAAGGAGAGGGATTTCCCCGAGCCGGTACCCGTCGTAACTACGTAGCTTTGTCGCAGACGACCTTTGGCTAGGGCCTGCTCCTGATGCAAGTACAATCGAAGCGGTTGCGAACGCTCATCTACTTTGTCAACCCGGAAGATCTCTGCGCAGGCAGGATGTAACAGTCCTTCTGCAACGAGCTGTTCGATCGTATTCCCACGCCTGTAGTTGGGGTTGATCTGGATGAGGGGTTCCGGCCAGTAGCGACCCTTGTCATATTCTCGCTGAACGGCTTCGCGGATATCAGCAGCATCAATACGCGCAAAGCTGCGAGAAAAGCAGCTGTACTCATCTATGAGTTGTTCGCGAAAATTGAAAACGTTTTCCATAGGTTACCGTTGTTTATATTTTCCGACAGGTGCTGCCTCGTTTGGCTATAGGTTACGGCATCCACGAATCCCTCTACGATTGTACATAAATTTTGTGCTATCTGCGTTGCAGATGGGCCAGCCCTTGCCAGGGTGCCCGGGCTCTAGCGCAAAGTCCAGATCACTAGCCACGCGATAACCAGCGCCACCAGCAACCAGCCTCCAATCTTTGCGGTGGTCTTTGCCCAGGAAAACGCCCTGCCCACCGCCAGATTGTCGTCTCGCTGTCGCAGCCTCAGCCAGATACCGCCGCTGAGGCAGGCGAGCGCTCCCAGGGTGAGGCGAGCGGCGGCCATCTGGCCCGGAGCGGTGCCGAGACCGATGGCGACCAGCGCGGCAACGAGCAGCAGGGTGACCAAGATTGCCGCGCAAGCCCCTGCCTTTAGGCATGGGGTGAGCGGCATATGGTGATCACCGGATTAGTTGCTTGTAGAATAGGAACATGTCTAGTAAATATGCCGGGTCCAGGATAACCAAAGCGAGCAAAGCGCCCAAGGCGAAGCAACCCACTTTCGTCCTGGAATTACCGCTGCTGGTGAACCCACACGAAGACCGGGTACTGGCGGTGCGCTTCGAGGCGGGACGGCAGTTGTACAATGCCGTGCTGGGCGAGGCGCTGCGGCGGCTGGATCTCATGAAACAGTCACGGGCCTGGCAAACGGCCCGAAAGCTGCCTAAAGGGAATCCGGGTTCACGAGAACAAAAAGCGCGTGCCGCCGAATTTTCGTTGATCAGCAAAACCATTGGCTTCACGGACTACGACCTGCAAGCCTATGCCACGCGGTGCAAGAACGCCTGCTGGATCGGAGACCACCTGGATGCCCACACCACGCAGAAAATCGGTACCAGGGCGTTCAAAGCTGCACAACGCTATCAATTCCGCACGGGCGGCAGGCCGCGCTTCAAACCCAAGTGGAAGACGCTGGCGTCCATGGAAGCCAAGAGCAACGCCGCGGGCTTGCGCTGGCGCGACGATCATCTGGAGTGGAACGGGCTCAAGCTCAAGGCGATCTACGACCAGAAGGACCCGCACGGCGTCCAGGCCTTCGCCTTGCAAAACCCGGTCAAGTATTGCCGACTAGTACGGCGCACGCTGAATGGCAAGGCCCGCTGGTTCGTGCAGCTGGTGATTGCCGGATATCCGAAATGGAAGAACAAGAACCCCATCCGGCAAGGCAAGGTCGCCATCGACATCGGCCCATCGACCATTGCCGCCGTCAGCGAGACGGACGCTTTCCTTGAGCAGTTCTGCGCCAACGTGCCGGATCTGCAAAAGACGATTCGCCGGATCCAGCGGGCGATGGACCGGTCGAAGCGCGGGTCGAATCCGGGTAATTACCACGAGGACGGCACCCTCAAAAAGCCGGCGCCCGGCCAGCGCCTGCAGTGGGTGTTCACCAATGGATACCTTCGGCTGCGCGCCAGGCTCAAGGAGATGCACCGGAGGCTCGCGGCCTATCGCCGCACCGAACATGGGAAGCTGGCCAACCGCGTCGTTGCGCTGGGCAGCACCGTTATGGCCGAAAAGTTGAGTTACAAAGCCTTTCAGCGGAGGTTCGGTAAGAGCGTCCGCGATCGGGCACCTGGGGAGTTTGTGGGTCACTTACGTCGCAAGGCTGCAAGTGCCGGTGGCGGGGTGATCGAATTCCCCACCCGGACCACGAAACTCTCGCAAAGCTGTCAGTGCGGGGCCGTGGTGAAGAAACCGTTGCGCCAGCGCTGGCACGATTGTCCGTGCGGTATTCGGGCGCAGCGGGATTTGTATAGTGCTTATCTGGGTCTGCACGTCCGCGAGGACGCTGGACTCTGGATACTGGACACCGAATCGGCCCGTGTGGGCTGGTGCGCTGCGGAATCGCTGCTGGAGAAAGCGGTGTCCGGTGTAGTACAAGCGGCGAATGGCAGGCGGTTGCCCGCCAGCTTTGGCATTTCTGCTCCCCGCAGCGGTGCCCGAGACAGAGCGGCTCTTTCTCGAAACGGTGCAGAGTCGGGGGAAGATTCCGGATGTTGTAACCACATTGCTTCCGCGATAGTGGCGAGAGCCGGAAAGACCCCTGAACTCAGCACCGGAACCCCCCGGCTTTAGCCGTGGGGTGATTCAGGGTCATGAAG
>JAKART010000301.1 GCA_021819255.1 Acidobacteriota bacterium | reverse complement strand
CCCGGACGCGGATCAGTTTTTCCAGGCGTATTCCTTGGCGTATTACGTCAATCGAGTCGCCAAGGCGGGCAAGGCGGAGATGCAGATTCCCATGTACTGCAACGTCTGGCTGGAGTATCCACGTGGTTACCAGATTCGCGGTTTTTCGCGTCCTGGCTTTGATTACCCCAGCGGGGGCCCCATGCAGTCGAATATCGCGATCTGGAAAGCTGTAGCGCCGAACATCGACATTCTTGCTCCGGATATCTACAGCCAGGACCGCAAATTCGAACAAGAGATCATGAACACCTATGCCCGCTCCGACAATCCTCTTCTGATACCTGAAACCGGACTTGGCAATCCGTTTGCACCTGCACTCTTCTATGCGCTCTCGAAGGGCGCTATCGGGTTTACTCCCTTTGGTACGGACCAGACTTCCTGGACGCTCAAGCCAGGAGAGCTTCCCAAGGCGCACGCGGAAAACTATGCCCTGCTCAAGCCCATAGGCCGCGAGGTAGCCCGGCTGGATTACGAGGGCAAGCTAAAGACGGCGGTGGAAGAAGAAGGAAAGCCTGAGGAAGATCTGACCTTTGGCCGCTGGATTGCCAGAGTCACCTTTGGATTTCCACAACGCGATGGCCGGCTCAGCCCGCCGGGCACCAAAGACTTCCTGGGACGCGCTTTGGTGGCTCAACTCGGTCCAGATAAATTCCTGGTGGCTGGAATCGAGGCTCGCGTGACTTTTTACCTTGCTTCCGGGTACGGTGGCCACATGCAGATCCTCAGCGCCGAGGAGGGAACCTACAACAACGAGACATGGCGGCCGTCTCGTGTATGGAATGGCGATCAGACCGATCGTGGATTGAACTTCCACCACGAACACCAGATCGTCCAGATCCAGTTGGGAACATTTTGATTTGAAGGCCGGACCTACACTTGAGTCAGGAGGATGGATAGAGTGGCTTGGCGGGAGAGGCATTCTCTGACGACCAGGAATAAGCTCGGCGTTGCCGGGCCGGAGCCGCTGGCAGTCTCTTCCTTATCCGCTCCGGGGCAACCAGCCGGGATGGCAAGCGGTTGGCGCTGGAGCTGATTCCAGATGACTCTCCGAGCAAGATCCGCGCCGCTTGGCGCGTCGGGTTATCCAAGTTCCGCAGGCCGGCATCGAGAGCGGATTTTACGCGGCAACGCCGGAAGAGTTGCCTGGAGCACGGGAAGGGGAGGAGGCGAAGTTGGGGCCGATGAACAGCTTTGGCGAATTTTGCAGGCTGGGTAAGCCGCAGCCGAGGCAAGCGCGAAGAGGAATTTTCGAAGCCCAGATGCGAGAGGTTCGGTCGGAGCCGCGATTCCAGTCCGAAGCCGCTCCCAAAGGACGATGACCATGCAGTTTCGACTCGCGAATATCAGATTGAGCCAGCGTCGCTTGCCCAGCTTCGGCTGCGGCTTGCCCTGCCTCCGGAAAGACAAAACCCACCCGCGGTCAACAGCGTTGACAGGGTCAGTGCATATCCGGTCTCTTTCGTTCCGGGCTCTTCCGTTCCGGTCTCTTCCGTTCCGGGCTCTTCCGTTCCGGGCTCTTTCGTGGGGGTTCAACCCGGCGCCACGATCTTTGGGAGCGCTTTCCCGAAGAAAAAGACGCGGCAAGCCCGTTTCGGAGAAACCTCCTCCCCCGGGAAAGCTAGAAGCCAGGGCCCGGGGCCGGCTCCATGCTTTGAAGCATGTTTTCCTGAGCTTCTGTACCATCATCCTAAGGATGGATTCCCAGAACCGGCGACAGGAGCATCGGCGGATGAGGCTGGACGATTCCCGATTCGGGTTTCGCTGGCCGGCCAACCTGGAATCGTAGCTCGGTGAGGCCCTCTATGGAAAACTTTTCCTATGTTCCTTTGATGAAGTTGTTTGTACGCGGTTACAGCAGACATTTACTATCGAATAGCAAATGTGGAG
This sequence comes from Acidobacteriota bacterium, assembly GCA_021819255.1. Lineage (GTDB taxonomy): Bacteria > Acidobacteriota > Terriglobia > Terriglobales > Acidobacteriaceae > Granulicella. The sequence goes on along the minus strand of JAKART010000301.1, from coordinate 2,065 downwards.
ATCAACGCCCTTGACCTTTGAGAAATATGGCACTCCCACTCCTTCGGCGCCGGCGCCGTACCGCGCCATGGAATGTCTTGCGCCGGCGCGCGTCAATCTGCTCGGGGAACACACCGACTACAGCGGCGGTCTCGTGCTTCCCATGGCGATTCCATTTTTGACCCGAGCGGCCATTCGCCCGCGAATAGACTCGCATTGCAGCTTCACCAGCGAACTGTTCTCCACTACCTTGACGCTGGAGCAGACGGACCGCTCCGCCGCCCGCGGAGATTGGAGCGATTACCCGGTTGGGGTATTGCGTGAACTTCAGAACCGGGGCGCCGAGCCTCCCCCTTTTGATCTGCGCCTGAGCGGTAACGTGCCGCTGGCTGCCGGCCTGAGCTCCTCAGCCTCCGTCGAGGTTGCCAGCGCCATGGCGATGCTGGCGCTGACGCGGACTCGATGGACAATTGAAGAGATTGCCTTGCTGTGCCGGCGCGCGGAGAACGAGTACGTCGGTTCCCCTTGCGGCATCATGGACCAGTTTGTCATCGTCGCCGCTCAGGCCGGACATGCGCTTCTTCTGGACACCCGTACGCTGGCCTACGAACATCTGCCCATGAACAAAGGAGGGCTGGGAGAGACGCGGATTGTGATCTGCAACTCCATGGTCCGGCACTCGGTGGCCAATGGCGAGTACGGCATCCGCCGCCACGAGTCTGAAGAGGGCCAGGCAGTCCTGGTCGCCCGCTTCGGCTTGCGCGACCTGGGCGACGCCACGATCGCCCAACTGGAGTCCGTCCGCTCCGAGATGTCTGCGGCTGCCTTGCGCCGCTGCCGTCACATCATCACGGAGAATGCACGAGTACGCGCGGCCAAGGAGGCCATGAACGCCGGTGACCCCATCGCCTTCGGCAAGCTGATGTTGGGGAGCCACACCAGCCAGCAAGATGACTTCGAGTGCAGTTGCGAAGAGATCGACTTTCTGGTTGAGACCGCTGCTGAGCTTCCCGGCTGCTTCGGGGCTCGACTGACCGGAGGGGGCTTCGGCGGCTGCACCGTCAATCTGGTCCAACACGGAGAGGCAGAGAGGTTCTGCAGCGCCCTGAAGGCGGCCTACCAGCGGCGCTTTTCGCGCACGGCTGAGACCTACCTTTGCGAGGCAGCCGACGGCGCCTGGCGCCAGAATTCCCATCTTTTCGCAACAACAGTCCCTGAACCGGCCAGCCGCGCAGGAGCAAAATGAAGTCAGTCTTTCCGCAGTCTCCACACCGTCGTTGGAATCCGCTCAAGCGCGAGTGGGTGGTCGTCTCACCGCACCGCACCGAGCGGCCCTGGCAGGGCCAGACCGAGGATGTCGCGCCCTCCTCCTCGCCAACCTACGATCCCGCCTGCTATCTTTGCCCCGGCAACACCCGCGCAGGCGGCCACCGGACGCCCGAGTATAGTGGGGTCTACGTCTTTGAGAACGACTTCGCGGCGCTCAAGGCCGACTCTCCGGAGGCTACTTTCGACCTGGATGACAGAGGCCTGCTGCGCGCCGAAACAGAGTACGGAATCTGCCGGGTGCTCTGCTTCGACCCTCGCCATGACCTTACGCTGGCCACCATGGAGACTGCGTCCATTCGCCGTGTGGTGGAGATGTGGGCCGGCCAGGCAGCCGAACTCAGCGCGGACCCTCGCATCCGGTACGTGCAGATCTTCGAGAACCGGGGCGCCATGATGGGCTCCAGCAACCCTCATCCCCACGGGCAGATCTGGGCCACCCAACATATTCCCGATGAGCCCTCTCGGGAGCTTGCGGCGCAACTTGACTACCGGACCGAACACAAGCAGCCTTTGCTCTCCAGTTACTTGGCCATGGAACTGGCGGAGGGCGAGCGCGTGGTTGCCGAGAATGAGACCTGGGCGGTCGTGGTTCCCTTCTGGGCCGTCTGGCCCTTTGAAGTTCTGCTCCTGCCCAGGCAGGACGTGGCTCGCATTGAAGACTTGACGGAGGCGCAGCGCGACGGTCTCGCCAGGATCCTTAAGCTTCTCACCCATGGTTACAACCAGATCTTCCATGCACCCTTTCCTTACTCCATGG
>JAKART010000300.1 GCA_021819255.1 Acidobacteriota bacterium | reverse complement strand
CGATCTCTGCCGATGATCATCTTCTCCATGCGCGAACGGGGCAACATCCTGCGGGTGATCGCCGGCGAAAAGCTGGGATCCCTGGTGACGGCCTAGCCGCGTAGCCCGGAGCGGTTCTAGACCATTTTCCCTGATGATGGGTGTACGGAAGCGGGCGTTCCGTGGCGTTTTCATTGAGGAAAACGCCCACAGGAGTCGTTCCCCTTGCTTACACCTTCAGGGAAAATGGTCTATTGCTTTTTTGCCGGCCGAAGGGGGGCTCGAAGCGGGCTCGCTGTGGCGTCCGCATGGAGCAAGACGCCCAAAAGGGCCGAGCTGGCGAGCTGCGCTGACAGGGAAGAAATCTTTAGCCGACCAGGACGGAGCTGGCCCGCCTGGCCTCCGCTCTTCGCCTCCACCAGCGGCCGATGGCTTGCTGAGCCGGGTGCTCGAGCCATTTGCGCACCGCGACGGCCAGAAGGATGACGAAGATGTAAGAGATCCAGGGATCGAACCGCGCCACGTGGAGCTTGTCCAGCACGTGGTATTTGTGCAGCAGGATGTAGGTGTTGAAGTGGAGCAGGTAAAGGGCGTAGGTGGAGGCTCCAATGGCCACCAGCGGCTCCCAGGAGAGAAGCCTGGCGAGGATGCTGGGGCCGGAGAGACCCAGAATGATCATGGCGAATAACGGCGTCAGCAGGCCCCCATGCACCATGATGTAAGGCAGAGAGTTGGCCAGATGATAGGCCACAAACCAAACTCCCGCAAAGCCGAGTGTCCCAAGGATCACGCGAGCGCGCTCGCTGAGTTGGGCGGCATCATGAAGCCGGCCAAGCGTCAGCCCGGCAAGGAAGGTGCAGAGGTAGGGCAGGGGAGTGAACTTCAGGGTGTCGAGCCAGGGACCATCGCTATAGCGGTTGGCGGCGTGGGCCAGTTGATCCGGATTGCGCAGAACATAGACGGTGTGCGGAATCAGGCCCACGGCCCAGAGGGTGAGGCCCAACGCCAGCAGTTTGCCGGTGCTGCGCGGCCAGGGCAGGCGCAAGAGCCAGGGAAAGGCGATGTAGAGCACCACTTCGCAGGAGAGGGTCCAGGTCACCGTCATCCAGAAGGTCGCCAGGTGAGGGAAGAATCCCTGAGCCAGCAGGGGCGTGGCGATGGCTCCTATCCAAAAGTCGGTGCGGGAACGGACCGCCCACTCCGTCATCAGCATGGGGATGGAGACCAGCATGGTGAAGCCGTAGACCGGGTACAGACGAGACAGGCGGGCTACCCAGAAGTCCACGGCGTTCATCGGCTGCGGGCGCCCGGCGTAGTTGTAGGCCAGAATGAAGCCGGAGATAAGAAAGAAGAAGCTGACAAAGACGTAGCCGATGTTGATGAGCGGGTAAAGGGTGATGGACGGATGCCGGCTCCAACTCAGTCCAGAGGGTGTGAAGTGGAACAGGACGATGGTGATCGCCAGCAGAGAGCGCAGACCCGTGAGCGCCGGAAGCGCCGGCCTGCGAGCGATCCGCGGTCCGGCTTGCCGCTCGCCGAGAGGCTCTCGATTGGATATTGCTGCGGTCGCAGTCAAGTCCTGCATCTCCTCTTTGGACGCGCTGAAATGGTTGCGAGTCCGCTCTAATTTGCAAAATCTATCGAAATTCAATCCGCTGGAAGCCCCATTGCCGGAGGATCAGGGTCAAGACCGCCTGGGCATTCCGGGCCGCCGCATCCAGAATTCCATCTCGGAGCGCGGTCTGCTGCAACTGAGCCTGAACTCTTTGCAGCGTCTGCTGATCGAGATCTGGAACGGCCCGGGTGAAGGAGTCGGCTGACGGAGTATAGACTCGGGTCCCGGCGGCATCGACGAAGGTGCCAAAGAGTTCGGACCGGGGAAGCTCAAGGCGGATCCAGCGTCTGCCGGAGTTCTCGTTGATCAGAACCTCATCCGGTTGCAGCTTGTCCATGTCCACGCCTGCCGTGGCGAGTCCATGCACCAGCATCTGGGGGTGTGCGATGGATGGCGGAGGCCGTGGAGTTGCCGAAGCGGAGAGGGATGCGCCGGCCCGCGCAGAGGTTCCGGAGCGGCGGGAAGCGGGGTTGTTCCGCGGCCTCGCATCCACCACTGTATCGAGCGAATCCTCAGCGGTCTGCAAGCGATGGATCTGCCGCAGTTGACGCACAACATCCTGAGCCGAGCCAATGGCCGGAGGATGGCCGGTGATGAGCGTTGCCAGCTTGCCGGCGGCGCCCGTGCGAGCGCTGTGGACAAAGACACCCAGCGCCGTGGCTCCCAGGATCATCGCCAGTAGCACCCCGAAGAAAGCTCCCGAGCCCCGTGGCCTGCCGTAGTTGTACTGCATGGTCATCATTCGATCGTCATCCGCACCGGGTACAAGGATATCGTGGAGAGGCGAAGGCCGTGGCGGGGGACGGACTTGGGTCCACGAGGGCGGTCGCCGGAGCCATCCGTGCAAGGCTGCGCAGGAGGGGGGCCGGCTAAGCTTGAACTTCGGGCCGGGCCACGCTCGTGGAGACCGGTGACTCTTTCTGTCTCTCTGGTCTGCGGGCGATACCGGATCCGGCCGAGCTTCGATGGATGTAGCTGGCCTGGACAAACTGCCGGAAGAGCGGGTGCGGCTCCAGCGGTTTGGATTTGAACTCGGGATGGAACTGGCAGCCGAGGAAGAAGGGGTGGTCCGGAATCTCGACGATCTCGACGTAGGTTGCATCGGGGGTGGTGCCGGTGAGGCGCAGACCCCCGGCGGTCAACGCCGCCTCATACTCGCGATTGAACTCATAGCGATGGCGGTGGCGTTCGCTGATGCGGGTGGCGCCATAGGTTCTCTCGGCCAGCGACCCTGGCTCCAGCACGCACTCCCAGGCGCCCAGCCGCATGGTGCCGCCCATCTCCTCCACCCCGATCAACTCGCGCAGTTTGTAAATGATGCGATGGGGTGTGGCGGGATCAAACTCGCCCGAGTTGGCCCTGGCCAGGCCGCAAACATTACGCGCGAACTCGATGCATGCGGTCTGCATGCCCAGGCAGATGCCGAAGTAGGGAACTCGGTTTTCACGCGCGTAGCGGATGGCGTTGAGCATGCCTTCGATGCCGCGCTTGCCGAATCCGCCGGGAACCAGGATGCCGTCAAAACCAGCCAGTTGAGTCTCAAAGCCCTCCGTCTCCAGCCCTTCAGCTTCGATCCAGGTGGCCTTCAATTTGAGGTTGGCGTCGAGTGCGCCATGCACCAGCGCCTCCTTGAGAGACTTGTAACTGTCCTCATACTCCACGTATTTGCCGACGATGCCGATCTCCACTTCATCGCGGGGATGATAGGCACGGCGCACCAGGTCTTCCCAGCGGGACATGTCCGGCGCCGGAGTCTCCAGGCGAAGGTACTTCATGGCCAGGCCGTCCACGCCCTCTTTGTAAAAGTTGAGCGGAACCTCATAGATGGACGGCACGTCGCGCGCCACCACCACGGCGGCCTCTTCCACGTTGCAGAACGCGGCTATCTTCTGGCGCATCTCTCGGGGCACGGCGCGGTCGGCGCGGCAGAGCAGGATGTCCGGCTGGATGCCGATGGAGAGCATCTCTTTGACGGAGTGTTGCGTGGGCTTGGTTTTGAGCTCCTGGGCTGCGGCGATCCAGGGGATCAGCGTCACATGCACAAAGCAGGTATGGTCGCGCCCCATCTCCTGGCGCATCTGCCGGATCGCTTCCAGAAAGGGGAGGGACTCGATATCGCCCACGGTGCCGCCGATCTCGACGATGGCCACATCGCAGTCGGCGCCCACCTTGTGCATAGCGTTCTTGATCTCGTTGGTGACGTGGGGAATCACCTGCACGGTTTTGCCAAGATAGTCGCCGCGCCGCTCCTTGGTGATGATCTGCTCGTAGATGCGGCCGGTGGTCAGGTTGTTGTCGCGGGAGAGCCGGGCGTGGGTGAAACGCTCGTAGTGACCGAGGTCGAGATCGGTCTCCGCGCCGTCGTCGGTGACGAAGACCTCGCCGTGCTGAAACGGGCTCAT
>JAKART010000299.1 GCA_021819255.1 Acidobacteriota bacterium | reverse complement strand
AACCGCATCCTGAAACTGGACCGGCCCTGACGGCAGAGCTGTCAGAGCCGGCGCAGGCCGCAACTGGATCTCCGACCAACCGGGCGTTTGGTCAGACTCGTCTGTCATCGATGGCTAGATGTTGAGGACCCGCCGCTTGCTCGGTGCGCCACAACGGCGATCCCCTCGCTCTGCCCGTGATCCTGATCAAGCGAACCCAGAGGCCGGGTCTGCCCATTCCGCAGCCCCAGGCTCGCTATCTCGGCGGCCTTCGGATAGCTCTCCGCGCTGCTTCGCATCGGCCTATCCTCGCCGCCCAGCTATGCTCACGTCTCACTTGCTTACGACCACCGGGCATATCCTGTGCTAACGAAAGGAAAGCGGCTGCGAAACAGCCTAAATTAACCAACTAGGTTATAATCGAGCGATGGAGAAGCGCACGCCTCACTGTCCACTTTCCGTGATACGGGCGCTGATTGAACAAGGCAAGGTACGCTCGACCTTCTCCGCGCTAACCAGTGCTGCGGCGCTGGGATTGGATTTCAACGGCATGGTGGCTGTGGTCCTGGCCCTGGCACCGAGGGACTTCTACAAGGCCATGACCAGCCATGCCAACCACCGGGTCTGGCAGGATGTCTACCGGCCTACAACGCACGCCGGCGAGGTCTACCTGAAGTTGACGGTGGCCGATGACGTGCTGATCGTGTCCTTCAAGGAGCTATGACGATGAAATGCCCCACATGCGGAGAGGCGGAACTGGTGCAGGACACGCGAGACCTGCCCTACACCTACAAGGGCGAGAGCGCCGTGATTCCTGCCGTGAAGGGAGATTTCTGTCCGGCTTGCGGAGAGGCCATCCTCGATGCAAAAGAATCGGCCCGAAGCAGCGCCATGATGCTGGAATTCCATAAACAGGTGAACGCCGCCATCATCGACCCGGAGTTCATCATCACCGTCCGGAAGAAGCTCTCCCTGGACCAGAGGGAGGCTGCTGAGATCTTCGGCGGCGGCGTCAACGCCTTTTCTCGCTATGAGAATGGCAAGACAAAGCCTCCCTTGGCCTTGGTCAAGCTGTTGAAGGTGCTGGATCGCCATCCCGACCTGCTGGCTGAAATCAAATCCGCATAGAGGCTGCCCAGAGCTCCAAATGAGCTTCGCCCCAATCGAGCCAGGCCGCCAAGATTGTCAGATTCCACTTACTCGTAACAGGTGAGATGCCTGGTTTTGGTCTGCGGCGCAAGAGATGCATGTACCGCCATCAACTGATGCCAGAAGGCTTTACAAGCGATTCTGCCAGGGCTGAGCGGCCAAATCGCCAGTATTGATTTGATAGTTCGGAAAGCTGAAGGCGGGGCGATCTGCTAGTTTTCATTCTGCGCCTTTTGTTAGATGGCTTCCTTCCGCGCTTCCCCTCGCCTTTGGCTGCTCGTTCCTTGGCCTGTTCGCGGCTCCCTTTCTCGATCGCCTCTTTGACGGCCTTGGGGTCGGCGTGAAGGATGCGGCCGATTGCTGAGTCGAAGGCTTGATATTCGCTACTCTTTGAAGTCATCCAGTTTCACCCCTTGATCTTTCAATATCTTCAGCCTTTGGTGCGCCACTCTTTGTCTCTTATCGGTTTCCTTGGCGTAGTGAAGCATTGATCGTATTTCGGATTCGGGAGGATGCGCAGGGAACACGTCCATGCTGACTCCAAGAGACTCCCACTGCTCATATATTTCGTTCTTCTGTCTGGTTTCCTGATACGAGGAATGGAGCGACGCCAGAAGATCTGCGCATTGAAGGGAAGCTAAATCTTTGTCGTCGCCCGGGATGGCGACTCCCGCCAACTCCTTCATGTTTTTGGGAAATCCATGCACGTGGCTCTCAAAGCTTTCGATGCACTTGCGTAATTCTGAACATTCGTCAAAGACAAAATCAATCTTGGACCCAGGAAATCCTCTTTCGGCTGCGCGTCCCAAAACGCGACAGATGACAGCCATAAAAGCCCAATCATAGGCTCTGGTGCCCATGAGGCTTCGAAGCCAATCCGGCTTCCCGGCTAAGAGTTGGCGAGAGATAGAACAGATATATCCGCTCGGGTGGCGCGCAGACACAACTTTTCCAAGAGCAGCTATCTTGCGATCTCTTGCCGAGGAGTCCATCCGCTTAAATTGGCCACTTAGCGTGGATGCTTCGTGGCTTTTAAGTATTCAATCCTCGGGTGTTCCTTCAGCGCAGTATCCCATTCGCCCGCAAACACGTCCCACCCGTCTGCTGAATCCAGCCACCCACACACTAACGAAAGCGGCATCCTCAGGGCGTTCATTGCACTCATCAAAGAAGGCGCGGAACATGTAAATCATTCTCATCCCTCGGACGCGCGAGGGCAATCCGCAAATATGGGGGACGACGCGGCTGACAAGCTCACTCACCGCGTACCTCCATCATCCGGCTTTCCATTTGATTGTTCCAGTGTATTCTTGCCGACAAAACCACCGCCGAGACGGCCTACTACCTGCTCAGTTCGGAACTGACGCCGGAGCGATTCCGTGAGGCGGTTCGCCAACACTGGGGCGTCGAGAACCGCCCGCACTGGCGATTGGACGTGGCGGTGAATGAAGATCAGGACCGCACCAGGGCCGGAAATGGCGCGCACAATCTGGCCGTACCGCGCCACATGGCCATCAACGCCATGCAAACGGAAGGGTCCAAAGGCTCCCTGCGCGGAAAATTCAAACGCGCCGGCTGGGATCACCCGTTCCTATTCAAACTCTTGGAGGCGTTTTGAAATGCGCTTGCCTTGGCCCGGACACCCTTCAGTATTGAAGAATGAGGCATGACGATGCGCCATTTTCCGCGTGGATGCTGGATACTGGGCAGACACGGAGGCAACCGTGACGAATGATCCCAAATTGCCGCGCCGGGAGTTTCTCAAGCAGGCAGCGGTCACCCTTGGCACAGCGGCACAGCCGGCGCTCTGGCCGCTGCCGGGCAAAGCAGTGGCCGCGGAAGCGCCGGGCGAAGCAGCTTCGAGTTTTTCCCCTACCGGAGTGGTTAAGTATCCAAGGGTCTTTGAGGGCCCCCAGTTGAAGATGATCTCCTTCCCTTTGGGAGGCGTCGCCGCCGGCAGTCTGGGCCTGGGCGGCCGCGGCCAACTGCGTGACTGGGAGATCTTCAATCGCCCCAATCAGGGATTCTCGCCCCCCTATGCCTTTCCCACGATCCGGGCACAGTCCGGGGACGCTCCGCCCGTCGCGCATGTGCTGGAATCACGCATTCTTCCTCCCTATCAGGGAGAAGAAGGACTGGGTTCGCAAAACGCGCCGGGACTGACTCGTCTGCAGGGAGCCACCTTCACCGGCGAGTATCCGCTGGCGCATATTGACTTCCAGGATGCCGGACTGCCCGTCCAGGTGAGTCTTGAGGCCTTCTCGCCATTGATCCCCCATGATCCGGATGACTCAGGATTGCCCGTGGCCATTCTGCGCTATCGCGTTGACAATCCCGGATTGAAAGCGGTCAAGGCGAGCATCTGCTTTTCCATCGATAACCCGGTCAACAACGGAACTCCGGAGATGGCAGGCAAGAGGCTGAATGAACATCGAATGCAAGGACGGCTGCAGGGGCTCACCATGAGCAATCCCGGATTGCCACAGGACGACCCGATGCAGGGTAGTTTCGTCCTGGCGGCGATACCGGATGCCGGCGCGAAGATCACCTTCTGGCGTGGCTGGCCGCAAGGCGCATGGTGGAGCTCTCCGCTGCTGTTTTGGGATGCCTTTTCGGCTAAGGGACAACTCGATGGCGAGCCCGAGGAGCGGAATCGGGTGGGGTCGCTCTGCCAGTCCGCTTCGCTGGCCGCGGGGCAGTTCCGCCACTTCACGTTTCTGCTGGCCTGGCATTTTCCAAATCGCACGCCGCAGTGGTGCGGATGGCAAGCGCCGGCGGGCAAAGAAAAGACCTTGATCGGCAACTTCTACTCCCAACGCTTTCAGGATGCCTGGGACGCGGCCCTGTACACGGCAAACCATCTTGAAGATCTAG
>JAKART010000298.1 GCA_021819255.1 Acidobacteriota bacterium | reverse complement strand
GCCATGGATGTTGTTGTTTATGGTGAATATCTCCTCGGGGTAGCGGACGTGGCGGCGGAGATCCGCCGGCATCGACGCAGCCTCCCGAAAGAGACTGGGGAAGACGCGGCGGTAAGCGCCCAGAATCGGATCGGAGGAATCGAAGACATAGAATGTCGTCGTGCCATTATAGGCATCGATCACTGCCTTGACGCTGTTCCGGATGTAATTCACCGAGTCGCCATCCAGCGCATAGTGAGTCGACTCCGGATAGGAATCGGAGGTAGTGTAAGCGTCAATGATCCAGAACAATCTTCCCTTGTCACCCACCACCAGGTAGGGATCTCCGTCAAAGGTGAGGAAGGGAGCCAGGGCCGCAACCCGGTCCGCGATGCTGCGACGCATCAAAAGCCGGCTATCTGTCTTGATGTCGTCACTGAAGGGTAGCTTGCCCAGATCGCCTTCGTAGACCGAAAGGAGAAGCCGGCGCAAAAAACCGCCCAGGACAATGCCGCCATTGCCCCGATAGGAAGTAAAGTTGTTCCGTTGGCCCTGGGGGTAGTCAAACTCCTGCTGGCGGGTTTTGACGTAGACGTCCGTATTGGTCAGTTCGCCAAAGTAAATCTCGGGGCGGCTGACGCTGAGCCCGGGGACCGTGCTCTGCACCGGCATGTTGCTCAGCAGAAACTCGGGGAGACCCTCCGGCGTAAATCCATTCACCGTATTCATCGTGACGCCGTAGCCGTGCGTATAGGTCAGGCGCTCATTGATCCAGTTGTGGCTACTGACCGGAAGCCTGTCCACATTCAGCTCCCGGGCGGCCAGCATCACCTCTCGGGTGGTTCCGTTCAGGTTGTAGCGATCGATATCAATATCGGGAAAGTCGTAGTAGGTTCGGATCTCCTGAACCTGGCGCAGGGTATCCTGCAGGGCATGCCAGTCCCACAGTCGAATGTTCTCAAGCGTCGGCTGGTTGTTTTGCGGGTCTGCCGCATCAACGGTGGTCTCGGCCGGAAACTCCTGCTGAAAGAAGCGATCCAGCCCGAAGGCCCGGCGAGTGGTCTGGATATTCTGGGAGATATAGGGAGTCTCGCGATCGAGCTCATTGGGCTTGACCACAAAGCTCGACACGTACCAGCCGATCAATCCCAGAACGACGTAGCTGACGCCCGCAGGGGCTATCGCCAGCCCGAGGTGACGAGCGCGGGGGCGGCGAACGGCGTTGGCTGCCGCCAGAACCGCTCCCACCACCAGCGCCACACAAACCACAAGCAGGCCGGGAACGGAAATGTGCGCATCCGTATAACTGATGCCATCGAAGATGGTATGGTGTTCGAGTAGAAGCTGGTAACGGCTCACAAAGACCATCATGGCCACCACCAGAAGCAGAAACGAGATGCTCAGCGAGAGGCCGCGCCAGGCGCTCCCACGGTTGTCGATCCTGCTCCCGCTACCCTCCTCCGCGCGCAGCGCAAGCGTGCTGCCGGTGATCACAAAATAGACGGCAGCGGCCGCGCAGATGGCTAGCGCCAGGGTGAGTAGCCAGTCATTGAGCAGGTTCCAGGCCGGAAGGGTAAAAAGATAAAAGCTCAACGGCTTGCCAAAGATGGGGTCGGTAAGGCCCTCGGCTGTCCGTTGGGCATACCGGAAGAGCGCCAGGGCCGGCCAGTCCGCCATCAGGGTGACGCCGGAGAAGAGAGCCACCAGAATCGACGTCACCAGGGAAAGAATGCGAAGAACCGGCTCTACCGAGAGATGAAACGTCTGACCCGAGAGCTGGATGGCCTGCGATCTTGGCAGGTCCGTGCGGTGCATCCGGAGGAGCGTGGCGAAAGCCAGCAAGAGAATCGCAAAGGTCATCAGGGCGACCCCGGCAAAGATCCCCGCCTGGAGACCCATCATCCTCCAATAAACTTCCCCATAGCCAAGGGAATCGAACCAGAGAAGATCGACCCAGGAAGAGAGGAGCGAACCGGAGCTGAAGATGAGCCCCGCAAGGAAAACGCCGGCAAAGATCAGCAGCGGACGCCGCCAGTTGTGCCGCGGCCGCCAGTCAGAGCCCTGCGAACGCGAATCGATCGTATAAGCCACGTTCCCTCCGTGAAGAGCTGTTGCTGCAGTCGCGGGCTGCCTCCCCCGGCGTTATAGATTGTACAAAGGCAGGATACAACCCTGGAAGCCGGCCGCGCAGAGTAACATCGGTGAAGAAACAAATGTAACGCGGTCGCGGGCAAGATACTGCAGGAGAGTTTATTGCTGGATGGAATTCCATATCTCAAGATCGATCCGTGAACGGCTGAACATCGAGGAAGTTCTGTTCAGCTTTACCGGCAACGTTGTCTTTGCCAACGTCGCAGCCGCACGCAAGCTCGCGGAAGGTTTGAACTCTCTGCGTGACCCGGAACCGGTGGATGCCCCTGCGGCTGGCGAACCTCCAACTTCGCCCCCAATTCTCCATGCCGGCGCGCTCTTTGCCATGGGTATCATCGACGAACTGAGCCATGCTTTGGTCGCACGGTATCGCCAACAGCAGGATCCGGCGGTCATGGCTGAGGCGCTGCGCTGGCTCGCTGCGCAAATCACGCCCAAAGCGAGCCGTCGGCTGTTGCTCCAGTTCGTAAGCCAGTTCCCTACCGTGGATGTCTACCGCGGCCAACGCACCGAGCGGCAGTGGCTCAACGGCAATTCGGAAGGCCGGCCCAATTCGGAGATCGCTCTCGAAGAGCTACTGCTGTTGTGGATCGCCAACAACAATCCGGCGTTCAAGCCGTTCCGGCGTCTGTTCAGCGACAAGCTCCTGCAGCAAAAGACCTCCTATGTACAAGCAACTCAGGGGATTCCCGAGTTTTTCACCTCTCGCCCCAGGCTCTCCCCCAGCCTCGGCAGTCTTATCGATGCGCTCCGGGCTCCCATGCTGGCCTCTCCGGATTCATTGACCGGGCAACTGGACTACATCATCCGGGCCTGGGCCGAGATTCTGGGCGATGACCTGAAGCGGGTGCTCCTGGCAGTCGACGTGCTGCGTGAGGAGGAGCTGGCAATCTGGATGCAGTTCCATCCCCCGGGCCCGGATTGGCACCGCCATGCGCCTCCTGGCCGCGGCAATGAGGGATTCGCCGGCGACGAATACGTTGGCTGGGACAGCGCGCTGCGGCTTCGGCAGCAAGCTCCGCTATTCGAGTATGAGGCCTTCAGCGCCGATCAGGCCTGGATGCCCAACGTCGTGCTGATCGCTAAAAGCACCTACGTCTGGCTGGAACAGCTCTCCAAAAAGTACCAGCGCCACATCCACAGGTTAGACCAGATTCCGGATGAGGAACTGCGGCTGCTCTCCGAGCGCGGCATCACCGGGCTGTGGCTGATTGGGCTCTGGGAAAGAAGCCGGGCGTCCAAGACGATCAAGCGCCTGCGAGGCAATCACGATGCCGTGGCCTCGGCGTACTCGTTAAGGGACTATTCGATCGCCCATGATCTGGGAGGCGAGGAGGCCCTTGAAAACCTGCGCTATCGCGCCGGCATGGCGGGGTTGCGTCTGGCCAGCGATATGGTCCCCAATCACATGGGCATTGACTCTACCTGGGTCATCGAGCATCCCGAGTGGTTCCTGTCGCGCTGGGAGAGCCCCTATCCCGCCTACCACTTCCATGGGCCCGATCTCTCCACAGACAGCCGCGTCGAGATCAAGATCGAGGATCACTACTACGACCAGACTGACGCCGCGGTCGTCTTCCGCCTGCACCACTATCGTCAGGGAACAACCCGCTATATCTACCACGGCAATGATGGAACCATGTTCGCCTGGAACGATACCGCTCAACTGGACTACTCCCGGGCCGAGGTGCGCGAGCACGTCATCCAGGTGATTCTGAGCGTTGCGCGGAGATTTCCCATCATTCGCTTCGACGCCGCCATGGTGCTGGCCAAGCGTCACGTGCAGCGGCTCTGGTTTCCCCTGCCCGGAGCGGGAGGCTCCATTCCCTCGCGTGCCGAATCCGCCATTTCGCAGGGAACGTTTGATGAGCT
>JAKART010000297.1 GCA_021819255.1 Acidobacteriota bacterium | reverse complement strand
ATCTTGAGCTATCGCTGATGCGCTGGCGTTCCAATGGGCAGTTCAGCTGTCCCCTGGTGATGCGCGTTCCCACCGGTGGGTATCTGACTGGAGGATCCATCTATCACTCCCAGTCAGGAGAGAGCATCTTCACGCACACTCCTGGAGTCCGAGTGGTCATGCCGTCCAACGCGCTGGACGCGATCGGGTTATTGCGAACGGCCATTCGCTGCGATGATCCGGTGCTGTTTCTGGAGCACAAGCATCTCTACCGGGCTGTCTTCGGCAGGGCGCCCTACCCTGGGCCGGAGTATATGATTCCGTTTGGCAAGGCATCCATCGTCAGACCGGGGAAGGACATAACGGTCATCAGTTACGGCGCTGTGGTGCCGAGGGCGCTGCAAGCCGCCGAGCGGCTGGAGCGGGAGTTGGGAGTGGATGTGGAGCTGATCGATCTTCGCACGCTCAGCCCCTATGACTGGGATACGATTGCGGCTTCAGTGAGGAAAACCAGCAGGGTGCTGGTGGCGCATGAGGACATGAAGAGCTGGGGATATGGCGCGGAGATCGCGGCGCGGATCGGCGAAGAGCTATTTGACGATCTGGATGCGCCCGTGCGAAGGGTCGGCGCCATGGACACGTTCGTGGCCTACCAACCGCTGCTGGAGAACGAGATTCTGCCCCAGGCGGAGCATCTCTTTGCCGCAATGCGCGATTTGGCCGCATATTGAGCTTGAATGCCGAAGTTGGGCCATCTGGCCACCGGCGGGAGCGGACAGGACCCGAAGAGGAAGCGAAAGACCGCGGACGACACCGTCCAGCGTGAGCTCAACGCGCGTCTCTACCTCCGCGGGCGCTTTTGCGCCAGAGATAGGCACGCCAGACCATCGCCATCGCGCCTCGGAAGGGATTTCTGGAAGCGGTGGGGGTTGCCGTACGGCAACCCGGAGCCATCCGCCGATGGTCTGCGCGGCTCGTCCCGCAGAGATGCTCATTCGGTCTTCGCCAACCCGCCAGCCGCGGGCTCTTGGCTATTGCCGCTGATTTTTGGCCAGATGCTTGTGGCTATCAATTGCAATCGACTAACATGCTTTCAAGACACGGAGAGCGTTCCTTGGGTCATCCAAAGAACTTTTTTCAGGGTTGCGGATCTCCCGACGATTGTCCTGTGTGTCCTTGAAACGGAGACCCGGCCTGGCGCGTTTCGCCACTGTTCGAAGCAATCGGGCCGTGAGGACGGAAGGTCAAGACCGCCAGGCTCCCCGGGGCAGGATTGTGAACGCTGTGAGGCTGAAGGGCAGGAGTCCTGAGAGCTCGAAAACCATAACGCGGGGCATTCGGTTTGGGAGCGGTGAGCGCATGAAACGCCCGCATGCTGGATAAGGAGACAAGGTGATCTCAAACAAAGACGGGAAGTACTGGATCGCATCGCTTGCAGGGCGGCTGTTTTTACTCATGAGTTTGGGATGCCTGTCGGCGGCCTGGCGGGCAAACTGCCAGAGCACTTTGGGCTTACCCCGTCAGGTTCCGTCTCCGTCATTGCTCCTGGGAGCGGCGTGGTACCCCGAGCAATGGCCCGAGTCGCGCTGGGAGACGGATCTGGAGTTGATGCAGAAGGCCCACATTCATGTTGTGCGTGTGGGAGAGTTTGCCTGGACGGCACTGGAGCCGGAAGAAGGAAGATATCAACTGGATTGGCTGCAGCGGGCTGTAGATCTCGCTGCGAAGCATGGAATCTATGTGATCCTGGGGACGCCGTCGGCGGCGCCTCCGGTCTGGATGGAAGCCAAGTACCCGGACATCATGGTGACTGATTCAAGCGGTCGGCGTTATTTCGGCGCCACCCGCAATCACTACAACTGGTGCAGCCTTCGCTATCGTCAGTTCGTGCGCGAGATCGATGAGAAACTGGCGCAACGTTTCGGGAAAAATCCTGATGTCATCGGCTGGCAGATCGATAATGAGTACTCCAGGATGTCGTTCGATGCCCAGACGCAAGCCCAGTTTCACGCCTGGCTCCAGGCGCGTTATGGGAGCATCGACCGGCTGAACAAGGCTTGGACCACCGCGTACGACAATCAGACCTACTCTGCCTTTGGCGAGATTCCGCTGGTCGATCGAACCCAGGAGAACAATCCCGGACTTTGGCTTGACTCCAAACGCTTTATCACCGACTCGCTGCGCGGCTATCAAAAGGTGCAAATCGACGCCATTCGCAAGTACGCGGCACCCCGGCAAGAGATCACCACCAACATGATGGGCTGGTTTGACCTTTACGATCACTACACGGTTGCCCATGATCTGGATATGGTCGCGTGGGATAACCCGCAGGTGAGTGGAAAGTTTGATCCGGTGACCAATGGTGCGGCGAACGATCTGATGCGGGGGTTGAAAGGTGCTGATTTCTGGGTGATGGAAACCACCGCGGGGCCGCGTGGCGGTGGCGATGCCAGCGTGATGCTTCCCAAGGGGGCGATGCGGGCTGTGATGTGGCACGATATTGGCCATGGAGCCAATCTGATCAGCTATTGGCAGTGGCGCGACGCGCTCAACGGTGGGGAGCAGAATCACGGGGCGATTGTTGATGTTGACGGCCGTCCGGACCCGATTTATGCAGAGATTGCGCAGGTAGGGCAGGAGTTTGAAAAAGCCGGTCCTGCCCTCCGGGGGAGTCAGGTCAATGCTCATGTGGCGATCCTGCACTCCTATCCCAGCCGTTGGACGATCAACTGGCAGAAGATGAACCCTGCATACAATGCAATCCAAGCACTGTTGAGTTATTACATCCCCTTGCATCACCTGGGCTACACGATTGACATCGTTCCGCCCGGCCGAGATCTGAGCAAGTACAAATTAGTCATCGCGCCCGCGCTGAATGTGCTCACCCAGGCGCAGTCAACCAACCTGGAGCGCTACGTGAAGCAGGGTGGAAATCTCGTGCTGGGGCAGCGCTCGGCGATGAAGGACGATTTCGATGCCCGGTGGCCACAGCTCCAGCCCGGACCGCTGGAGGGATTGCTGGGCGCGCGCGTCCAGCAGTACACAGCGTTGGCGAATCCAGTTGAAGCGGATGGCGCTTGGGGAGATGCGAAGGCTCTGTTATTCGCTGAGCCGCTGACCAGGCAAGCCGCGGATGTGAAGATTCTGATGAAGTACGATGCCCCGCACTCCTGGCTGGATGGACAGCCCGCCGCGGTGACGCGGAAGGTTGGCGGTGGCTCGATCACCTACGTCGGCGCATGGCTTGATGCGCCGGCCATGCAGCGCGCCGTACAGTGGATGACGAGCGAAAGTGGCCTCCGCCCCGATCTTTTTGCCGTTCCCAAGGGCGTGGAGGTTTACCGGCGCCACTCCAAGGATCACGAGATCTTCATCGTGGAAAACGATGGCGATCAGAATCAGACGGTCGATCTGCCTGTGACGATGCTGAACGTGCTGACAGGGCAGACCGTGCATGCCCTCGACCTGGGGATGTACGAGGTGGCCGTTCTGGAGGAACCGGAAGTGAAGGACGCGCCACGCACGGGAGTCTCGAGAAGCCATCCATGAACCTTGGTCATCTTGCGCCATGTTTCCGTGCGCTGCAAACTGGAAGAGCTAGGGAACCTCTGCTTAAGTTCTGCGTCGTTATGTTGATTGATTGATCTCATAGGTATGAGGCGGTCGTCGATGAAGCAGCAGAGCTTTGCGAGTCAGGTGGTGTTTGAGAAGTAGGGTCGTAAGAGCCGCCGTGAGGTTTTTCTGGACGAGATGGAGCGTATCGTTCCGTGGTCTGCTCTGGAGTCTCTGGTGCGTCCTCACTACGCGAAGGCCGGCAAGGGTGGTCAGCCGGTGGGTCTTTCGATCATGCTGCGGACGTACTTTGTGCAGCAGTGGTTCAACCTGTCGGACCCTGGCGTGGAGGAGTTACTGTATGAGTCTTGGGCGGTGCGGCGGTGCGGCGGCGTGGACCTCGGCATCGCGCCTGCTCCGGACGAGACGACGGTGCTTCGCTTCCGTCACATGCTCGAAGCGCATGACCTGGGCGGGCTGATGCTGGACG
>JAKART010000296.1 GCA_021819255.1 Acidobacteriota bacterium | reverse complement strand
CCGAAGCGGCCGGCGGGACGGGCGTGCTTTGGAAGAAGACGATCTTCCATCTGCCGGAGTGCTTTTCCAGAACAGCGGACTCCAGCCATTTGTAGGGTTCGGGCGCTTGGCCTGGCGCCTGCACAGACCCTAGATTGACGTAGCGTATCCAAGCGTCGCCGCAGCGAACGGTGACGTGCGGATCGGTGACGCTCCAAACGAACTTGAAGCCTTTGTCGCGATAGTTTTGGATGTTCTTCATCAGGCTATCGAGGCTGGCGAAGCTCTGGCCGCCGTCGAAGGCATAGAAGTTCGGAGTGGTCACGGCGTGCATTCCGGGGATATTGTCCACGCTGGCGAGGGCGTAGAAGGTGCGCAGGGTGTCAATGACAGCTATCTTGTCGGCGTTGGTCGCCGGGCAGGACAGAGCGCGAGCTTGGCCGGGCAGGAGCAGCGCGCTGAGGATGACGATGAGGCTGCAAGGGGTCATCCGGCCGATTGCGGATCTTGCCATGGGCTTCCCTCCGTTTCCAGAACTTCCATTATAGGGCAACCTTTCTGAAGGGGAGACGTCCGCTTCGTCCGTGGAGATCGACTGCGCCGCCAGGGCGATTGCTCTACCATCGAAGTTGTCAGGAAGGGTGCGATGACTACAAACGGCGAAGAGGCCCGGTCGCGGAACGAATCTGCCGAAAGGCCGCCAGTCTACCTGCTGGACACGATGGCGTTTATCTTCAGGGCCTACCACGCGATGCAGCGGTCCAGGCCGATGACGACGCGCACCGGGGTTCCAACCGCGGCGACGTATGTGTTTGTGAACATGATCAACAAGCTGCGCGCGGACTTCAAGCCGGAGTATCTGGCGGCGGTGTACGACGTGGGCGCACCGCTGCTGCGCGATGAGCTGGCCATGCAGATGAAGGGCGTGCGCCGGTTCAACAAGGAGACGCAGCAGTTTGAGACGGTGGAGTATGCGGGGTACAAGGCGAATCGGGCGGAGACGCCGCCGGATCTGATTCAGCAGCAGCCGTATATCCGGAGGGCGCTGGAAGCGTTGCGTATCCCCATTCTGTATTACGAGGGTTTTGAGGCCGATGACGTGATCGGCACGCTCAGCCGCAAGCTCGCCGAGCAGGGACATCGCGTGTTCATCGTGTCGCCGGACAAGGACATGATGCAGTTGGTGAATGAGAGGGTCTCGATCCTGAATCCGGCCAAGGACAATCTGGTGCTGGATCCGGCCGGAGTGGAGGCTGTGCTGGGCGTTCCGCCAGAGCGGGTGGTGGACGTGATGGCGCTGCGGGGAGATGCGATCGACAACGTCCCTGGAGCTCCCGGGATCGGTGACAAGGGATCGGTGGAGCTGATTCAGGAGTTCGGCACGGTGGAGGCGGCGCTGGACCGCGCCGCGGAGGTGAAACGGAAGACGTATCGCGAGTCGCTGCAGCAGAACCGCGAGAATATTCTGCTCTCCAAGGAGCTGGTGACGATCCATACTGCGGTGCCGATCGAGCCTTCTCTGGATGCGATGCGGACGCGTTCTGCGGACAGCGCGGCCTGCCGGGCGCTGTTCACCGAGCTGGAGTTCTCGACGCTACTGAAGGATCTGGCGCCGGATGAGGAGGCGCCGCAGACCAGCTTCTACCTGCATCCCAGTGTGGAGGATTTGGCGCGGCTGCTGGCCCGGGCGCGTGAGGAGGGTCACCTGGCGTTGGCCTTGGATAGCGACGCTCCGGCGACGGCTGAGGAGATGGTGGAGGGTTCGGAGGAGGAGAAGGAGACGGACAGGGAGCCGGAGCCTGCGCAGACGATGTCCTTGTTTGGAGAGGCCGGCAGCGCTCGGGGGTCTGGCGCTGGTATCAAGGCAGCGGAGGAGAGCCTGAACGTATTGGAGGAGAAGACGCAGGTTCGAGTGGGTCTGGCGGTGAGTCCAGGGTCAGGGTTGGAGACGACACTGGATGCGCCGGCAGATGCTGCTGGGCTGCGCGCTGCTCTAGAAGACGCCACATTGCCCAAGCAGGTACACGATCTGAAGTTGGTGCTGCGGGCGCTGCAGCCGCACGGCGTGAGGCTTGCGGGAGCGATTACCGATGTGATGCTGGAGAGCTATCTGCTGAATCCTGCGCACAGCTCGCATACGCTGGTGGATATCGCCGCAAGGACGGCCAGCATGGTGCTGAAACATCAGCCGGCCAAAGGGAATTTGAATGATCCCCGTCGGCTGGCCGAGGCTGCCGGTGCGGTGGCGCGGCTGGCTGAGGTGCTGGGCGAGCACCTGCGGGAGTCGGCAGCGAACCAGGCGGATGCGCCGCAGCGAGAGCGGCTGCGCGATGAGCCGGGCCTGGGCGGAGCGATTACGACGCGGATGTTGTACGCGGACCAGAAATACGTGGACCAGGAAGAGGCGGACCAGGAAGAGGCGGACCAGGAATACGCGGTCCAGGAATACGCGGACCAGGAAGAGGCTGGAGCCGGCAAGAGGGAGTTTGCCGAAACGGGACTGCGGCAGCCCGTGGCGACGGAGCCGGCACCCGGGCTGATCTCCAGCGCAGGACTGGACGAGCGTTCGACTCTGGAGGATCTCTACTGGAAGCTGGACCTGCCGCTGGTCCCGGTGTTGCTGCGTATGGAGCAAGTGGGCGTGCGCGTGGACATGGACCTGCTGCGGCGGATGAGTTCACGGCTGGCAGTCGCCATCGACGATCTGGCCGAGAAGATCTATGCGCAGACTGCCGGGGAGGGAGCTTCGCCGCTGCGGTTCAACATCAACTCTCCCAAGCAGCTTGGCGATGTACTGTTCAACCGGATGGGACTTCCCAGACCGACCCGGCAGGGCAAGGGCAAGGTGATCTCCACGGCGCAGGA
The DNA here is from genome assembly GCA_021819255.1 of Acidobacteriota bacterium. Taxonomy (GTDB): domain Bacteria; phylum Acidobacteriota; class Terriglobia; order Terriglobales; family Acidobacteriaceae; genus Granulicella. The sequence continues at coordinate 1,200 of JAKART010000296.1, read as the reverse complement.
TGTGCTGGAGGATCTGGCGCAACGGACGGACCTTGCCGGGCATGAGATGCCGGCGTTGGTGCTGGAGTATCGCCAGCTACAGAAGCTGAAGGGGACGTATCTGGATGCTCTGCCGGGGCTGGCGGACGCCGAGGGCCGCATCCACACCACCTTCAACCAGGTGGGGACGGCGACGGGACGGCTGAGCTCGACGAATCCGAACCTGCAGAACATTCCGGTGCGGACGGCGCTGGGGCGCGAGATTCGCGCGGCGTTTGTGCCCGCGCCGGGAAACCTGCTGATGTCAGCCGATTACTCGCAGATTGAGCTACGGCTGCTGGCTCACTTCTCCCAGGATCCGTTGCTGCTGGATGCCTATCGCACAGGCAAGGATATACATACGCTGACCGCCGCGGAGGTCTTTGGCGTGGATGCGGAGGTTATGGATAAGGAGACTCGCTCGCGGGCCAAGGCGGTGAACTTCGGGATCGTGTATGGGATCAGCCCCTTTGGCCTGGCCGCGCAGTTGGGGATCGAGCAGCGCGTTGCCAAAGAGTACATTGAGCGGTACTTTGAGCGATACAAGGGAGTGGCGTCCTTTATCGAAGAGACGCTGGAGCGGGTGCGGCGCGATCAGTTTGTGAAGACCGCGTTCGGCCGGGTGCGCCCGATTCCGGATATTCAATCGCGCAATCCCAATCAGCGCGGCTTTGCCGAACGGACGGCGATCAATACTCCGTTGCAGGGAACCTCCGCAGACCTGATCAAGATGGCGATGCTGCGGATCGATGCGGCGATGCGGGAGCGCGGGATGAAATCCGCAATGATCCTGCAGGTACATGATGAACTGCTCTTCGATGTGGCTCCGAGGGAGGCTGAGGAGATGCAGGAACTGGTGAAGCGGGAGATGGAGGGTGCGGCGGCGTTCTCCGTGCCGCTGGTGGCGGAGGTGGGGTTGGGGAAGAACTGGAGAGACATCAAGTAGGAGTTGGCAGCTATGCCATCGGCGATAGACCATTTTCCCTGAAGGTGTAAGCAAGGGGAACGACTCCTGTGGGCGTTTTCCTCAATGAAAACGCCACGGAACGCCCGCTTCCGTACACCCATCATCAGGGAAAATGGTCTAGGTACACAGACCTTCCGGTGGGAACAGTTGCGGTGGAAGGAAGACGCCACGGCAGGCCGGCGCGGAAAGATCCCTCCACACGGGAAAACCCATCG
>JAKART010000295.1 GCA_021819255.1 Acidobacteriota bacterium | reverse complement strand
CGATTACAACTTCCACCGCCCACATGCTAGCCTCAACCTAAACCCCCCAGTCAGCCGATCAGGTCTGAGTCGGAACAACCTATTGAGCCTCCACAGCTAAACCATTTTCCCTGAAGGTGTAAGCAAGGGGAACGACTCCTGTGGGCGTTTTCCTCAATGAAAACGCCACGGAGCGCCCGCTTCCGTACACCCATCATCAGGGAAAATGGTCCAGGGTTCGCTCCGGTTGTATCTGACGCCTACCGCTCAAGTGACCGCTCCAACGGCCTTGCTCACCTGCTGCCGCCTCAGCCGGCTTTGCCCGTCTGGGGTAGATAGCTTTTGCTGACGCCGACGTAACCCTCGCGGGCAACAATCTTCCCGCGCTCCCGATACATCGTCTCGTCCTGCGGCTGCACGGTGGCCAAGCCATCTACGTAGCGGTTATACATGCAGAACGCGGCAGCAATCAGAACCGTGTCGTGGATCTCAAGATCCGTCGCTCCCAGGCTACGCGCTCGCTCCACATCCGCCGCGGTCACCTTCTTCCCGCTCTCTTGCACCTTTGCTGCGATCACCAGCAGCGCCTTCAGCTTTTCTGAGATCTGCGCATGCTGAAAGTCCGCCTTTACGCGGCTCACCAGAGCCTCGTCGCCCTCCAGGTGTGCTGCCGCAACCGCCCCATGAATGCTCTGGCAGTAGTGGCAGTCGTTGAGAGAAGAGGTGTAGGTTGCGATCAGCTCGCGTTCCCCGGAAGAGAGCGTGTGAGCATCCGAGAGCAAGATCTGAACCAACTCGTTCAGAGGCTTTGCCGTCTCAGGGCGAAACACCATGGCGCTGCGAATACCATAGAATCCATCAGGCAGCTTGATGTGCGGCATCCTTTTGTCCTTTGCATTTCGAGTGGAAGATGAGACTTCATTGAAGATCTGACAGTTCACGTGGAAGTTTAGTCTCCCGTTTGGCGCCCTCACAATCCACCAAAAGGAGGAGAACCGGCAGCCCGACCGGCTTTTCCAAGGCCGTCTACCGCGGCTTTGAATCAACCGCAATCCAGAGCACCCTGCCAGAGAGCCCAGGCAGAGCCATGGCGGCGGCTCGCAGTCATATGGACAAGGTTCGCTGCGGTTGACTAAGATAGGCGGGATATATGCATGATCTCTTCTTTCGCGGCTCTCGCCGTGTAAACATTGCGGCCCAAGCGAGAGGCGGAAGACCCGGAAAAGCAACCTTCAACAGCCAGGGAGAGGACGAATATCCCATGCAACCCCGATCTAAATCCTGTTTCGCGGAGTTTCGTCGGTTTCGGCGAATTCTTCTGGGAGTCGCCGCTTGCCAGGTTGGCATCGCCTCCGCGCATGCGTTCACCCGCCGTCCTTGCGACATCTTTGCCGCACAAACTCCATGTGTCGCCGCCTACAGCACCACTCGCGCCCTTTATCACCGGTACAGGGGCCCTCTTTACCAGGTGATGCGCCAGTCCGATGAGGCCTCCATCAACATCGGTCTTCTCCGCGACGGCTACGCGGACGCCTCACAGCAGAATGCCTTTTGTGCCCACACCCAATGCACCATTGTGAAGATCTACGACCAGTCTCCCAAGCATAATGACCTTATTCCAGCGCCGCCGGGCGGCGCAGCTCGTGGTCCTGGTCCCAATGGTTACGACGTGTCCGCCAAAGCCGATGCGCTTCCGATCACCGTCCACGGACATCCTGTGTATGGCATCGCCGTATCGCCTGGCGTTGGCTACCGCAACGACGCCCCCGTGGGCACGGCCATCGATGGTCAGCCCGAAGGCGTCTACATGGTCACCTCCGCTCTCCATCTGAACTCAAGGTGTTGTTTTGACCTGGGCAATGCCGAGATCAACAACCTGGACAACGATGCCGGCCATATGGATGCGATCAACATCAAGTGCAAGGGGAATCCGTGCAAGCCGGTTGCGGGACTGGATATGGAGAACGGCATCTACGGCCGTCTTCCTGTTCCACCCGGCACAGCCTTTGTCACGGACATGGGCGCCAACGACGGTCAACACTCCTACGCCATCTATCAGGGCAACGCCCGGAGCGGCGGCCTGACCACCACTGGCGTCATCCCTCTGCCCAAGCGCTATCAGCCGATGAAACAAGAAGGCGCCATCATTCTGGGCACGGGAGGCGACAACAGCAACTGGGCCTCGGGTTACTTCTTTGAGGGCGTGATGACCACGGGAATGCCCAGCGCAGACACCATGAAAGCCGTGCAGCGCAACATCGTAGCTGCCCGCTACACCGGCCATCTCAAGCCATAGAGCGGCGAACCGGCGTTCTACTGAAACCGTCGCGTAGCCTTGGCCCGTCAGCCGATACGATCCTCTACCGCCATGTCCCGCCCACCCTCCACCTCAACCGTTGCCTCCAGGAGTTCCGCATCCAGCTCCATTGCATTAACGCTTGAGTAGGCGGGAAGCATCAACATGCAAAGGCCGGCGACCGCCGTAGCTCCGGAAAAGATGGAGACAATCATGGAATACGATCCAGTGACGTCATAAGCGCGGCCCATCAGCAGCGGAGCGATGGCCCCCGCTGTCGCATAGGCCGTATACAGCAGGCCATACAGGGTGGAGAACGAACACATCCCAAAGTAGCGTTTCACAATATACGGCATCAGATCGAACTCGCAGCCCATTCCCAGTCCCGCCAGCAAGGAAGCCATGATCGCCGCTCCGAAGGTATGCGCGTGACCCAGAAGAAACAGCCCAACCGCCGCCACCAGCAGCGAGCCCGTCGCAAGGTATGCACCTTCAAAATAGTCCAGCACCCAACCAAGCAGAAGCCGCCCCGCTACGCTGGCGCCGGCCAGGAATGAGACCACCACCGCCGCATCGGCTGCGGCAACGCCGCGGTCGTTCAGCATCGGCGCCAGATGCACCGTGATGCCGTTTTCGGCCAGAGACATGGAGCAGACTCCCAAAGCCAGCAGCCAGAAGCTGCGTCCCTTCAGCGCATCCCTCCAGCCCATACCCCAGGCCGCAGCCTGTTTCTCGCTCTGCGGCGCGACGGAAGTTCGAGGTGGAGGAGCAAACAACAATGTGAGCGGCGCCCCGACAAACAGCGGGAAACTCGCCAGCAGCAGTACCGTGCTCCGCCATCCATAGACGGTAATCCAGTGCTGCACCAGGGGTGGCAAGAACAAAGAGCCCAATCCTGACCCGGCAACCACCACAGAGAGCGCTGCACCCAGGCGCTGCTGAAACCAACTGGCCACAATTCGAGCGTAGCCAAGCTGATAGGTTCCCGTGCCCGATAAACCCAAAAGGACCGCCGTGCAGTACAGACGTCCTGTAGAAGGGCTCAACCATGCAAGGGATGCAAACACTGCCCCGAAGCAAACCATCATTGCCGCAATGATCTTCCGCGGTTCAAATCGATCCAGCACTCTACCCATAAAGGGCGAACAGATCGCCACCGTGATCGCCGCGGTACTGAATGCCTTCGCAATCTGTTCCCTGCTCCACCCGAATTCGAGCTGCCATGGTTTGATGAACAGTGTGAAGATCGTAAAGAAGATGGTGGCAATCCCGGCAACCACACCAATCTGACAGACGACCACCACGCGCCAGCCGGGGTAGCGCAGGCTGTGCTCCGGGTAGCGTTGTTCAACGGCTGACGAGCTCAATGGCCATCGCTCCAGTGTGGCTCCCGCTTAGCGGCTTAACGGGAAGGGTCCCGATATCCGTGTTCCGCCAGCCGCTTGCCCATCTGCACATACAGGGATGGATCCTGTGGCTGCCAGGTCGCCAGGCCATCGACGTAGCGGTTGTACATGCAGAACGCCGCCGCAATCAGCACCGTGTCGTGAATCTCAAGGTCCGTGGCTCCCAGAGCGCGCGCCCGGGCAATATCCTCCTCGCTCACATTCTTGCCTCCACTCTGGACCTTCCCAGCTATGTTGAGCAGAGCCTTCAGCTTCGCGGAAACCGGCGCATTCTCCAGATCGATCTTCACCTTCTGAACCACTTCTTCACTGCCCAGGTGCGCAGCAGCCGCGGCGCCATGGCTGGTCTGGCAAAAATAGAGATCG
>JAKART010000294.1 GCA_021819255.1 Acidobacteriota bacterium | reverse complement strand
GAAGCCCTGTCCGTCGTCATCATTGACGATAATCAGGGGAGTCTGGAGATGCTCTCCGCCGCCTTGGCGCACACGGAAGCAACGGTCTATACCGCATCCAGACCTGTCGACGGTCTGGCTCTGGTCAAAAAGCACCATCCCCGCCTGGTCGTCACCGATCTGGTGATGCCGGAGATGAGCGGACTGGAAGTGCTCCAGCAGGTGGTCAACTTCGACTCCTCCATCGATGTCATTCTGATGACGGCCTATTACACGACAGAGACGGCCGTCGCCGCCATCCGCCAGGGAGCCGCGGACTATCTGCAGAAGCCCGTCAAGATCGCCGTTCTGCGGGCTCGCGTCCAGGCGCTCATGGAGTCCGCCAACCGCCGTAGAAGAGTTCAGGCAGGATCCCGGTCAGGCGTCCCGGACCTGGAGCAGGACCTGGAGCAGGACCTGGAGCAGGACCTGGAGTTCGAAGGCCTGCAGGCGAAAAGCGATGGGATGTGGGATCTATTCGCGATGATTCAGCGCATCGCTCCACACTATCGGTCGGTGTTGGTTCATGGCCCCACCGGCTCGGGAAAGGATCTCGTGGCCACAGCGCTCCACCACCGCAGCCGCGTCCCCGGCAAGTTTGTGGTGCTGAACTGCTCCGCCGTTGTAGAGACGCTGTTTGAGAGCGAGTTGTTTGGACACGTCCGAGGAGCGTTTACAGGAGCGGACCGGGACAAGACCGGGCTGTTTGAACTGGCCAGCGGGGGCACGCTATTCCTGGATGAGATCGGGGATATGCCCCTGCCAACCCAGGCCAAACTCCTGCGCGCAATCCAAAACCAGGAGGTCCTTCCTGTTGGCTCTCTCACTTCCCGGAAGGTGAATGTGCGAATCGTCGCCGCCACCCATCGCGATCTGCGGGCCGCCATCGCGGATGGAAAGTTTCGCGAAGACCTGTACTATCGCCTGTCAATGGTCGAACTCACCGTTCCCGCTCTCAAGGATCGTCCCGGCGATATCGAACTTCTGGCCAAACACTTCGTTCGCAAATTCAGCGTCGAGTTCTCCCGGCCCATCGAAGGTCTTACCCAACGGGCGTTGCTGGTCCTGGAACGTTATTCATGGCCCGGCAACGTGCGCGAGTTGGAGCACATGGTTGGACGCGCCTGCATGCTGGCCGAAGGCCCCATGATCGACGTGAAGGATCTGCCCGAAAACATGGTCCGAACCTCAGCCCAACCCGCCGACAACGGAGATGCCGCTCCGTCCAAACTCCAGGAGCAGGAACGGCAGTTGGTCGTGGAGGCGCTTCACGCCGCCGGTGGAAACCAATCGGAGGCTGCCCGGCGTCTGGGAATCGGCCGCGATGCTCTGCGCTACAAGATCAAACGTTACGAGCGAAACCCCTGAAGCCCTTGTCCCCTCCGCCGCGGTGGACCGCTCCGGACCCCATGACGCGCTGAAGAGATCGGCTTTACCCTCGCTGCACCCTCTATCTCTTCGCCAGCAGATACGCCACGCACTCGCGCAGACGTCCGGGATGAATCGGCTTCACCAGAAACTGGGTAAACCCGGCCTCGTTCATCTGCTCCGGCATCACCTCCGGCAATGAAGCCGCAAGCGCAACCACCGGAATCTCTTCAAACCCGGGGCATTCGCGCAGCGTCCGCGCAATGGAAAAGCCATCCAGCCTGGGCATCTTCAGATCCAGAATCACCAGATCCGGCCTGAACTCCCTGGCGCATGCCACGACCTGCTCGCCTTCGGCAGCCTCAATCACCTCATAGCCGGAACGCTCCAGAATCGCGCGCAGCAGATCCCGGCTGCTCAGGGCCGCATCGGCCACAAGAATCCTCGGCGCGGCAGTGGATGGCTCACACTGAGGATGATCTGGCAGTCTAGTCGGCACAAAAAGAGATTAGGGAGCGGATGCCGGCGAAATTGTGATCTCAATCACACCTCACCCCAACTGTTGATGAGGCAGCGTGAAATGAAAGCGGGCTCCACGGCCTAACTCGCTCTCTACCCAGATGCGTCCCCTCTGCATCTCCACCAGTTGCTTGCAGATCGCCAGCCCCAGTCCGGTGCCTTCGCGTACCCCCACCGGTGGCAGTCCTACCTGATAGAACTTATCGAAGATCCTGGTACACTCCTCCGCAGCAATGCCGATGCCGTTGTCGGCAACGGTCACCCTGACCCAATCTCCCTCAATAGCGGCATCCACGGAGACGCTCCCTCCCGGGCCGGTAAACTTGGCTCCGTTGCTCAGCAGGTTATAGAGAATCTGGCGGACACGCATCGGATCGGCAAAGACCTGCACGTTGAGATCTTCTCCCAGATGGATTTTTATGCCTCTGGACTGCGCATAAGGCCGAATCGAATCCGCCGCTTCGAGTGCGATAACCTGCAGGATCAGCGGCTCAGTGCGAAGCTGCAGTCCCCCGGCCTCGATGCGGCTCAGGTCGAGCACGTCGTTTATCAGGCCGAGCAGGTGCTCCGAATCAGCGTGAATATGACGCAGGAATCGACGTTGCGCTTCATTCAAAGGACCTTCACCCTCTTCTTCCAGCAGTTCGGTGAATCCGATGATCGTGTGCAGTGGGGTGCGAAGCTCATGGCTGATGCTGGCCATGAACTCGCTCTTGAGAAGATTCAGGCGCTCGGCTTCCTTCTGTCGAGCCTCCAGTTCCGTCATGTAGCTCTCCTGAAGGCTCCGCACACGCTCCTCCACGAGCTTCCTTTCTGTGACATCCCGAATCACAGCCGTTACGTGCACACCCTCCTCGGTCTGGATCGGGCTCAGGCTGATCTCTACGGGAAATGTACTTCCATCCTTGCGCCGGGCGGAGAGATCCAACCCCAGCCCCATGGGCCGGGTCCGTCCGGCAGCGGCAAACTCATGGCGGTGTCTGGCATGTCCGCGGCGGTTTGCCTCCGGGACCAGAAGATCCACATTCGATCCAAGCAGCTCTTCGCGGGTGTAACCGAACATCTGTTCAGCGCTGCGATTGGCCACCAGGATCCTGCCCGCAGGGTCAATCTGCAGGATTCCGTCGGGAGCGCTTTCAAAGAGATCCTGAAACCTTCGCTCAGCCAGATTCAAGGCCCGAGCTTCAGACTCCTGCTCTGGGATCGCCTTCGCTTCACCCTTTGGATCAGTCTTTTCGATCTCTTCGGCGTCCCCAGCGGAGTTCCGGGGAGAGATACAACTTGAATCAGAGAAGCCTTGGCTCATGGGAGAACTCTATCTCATCAATATTTGAAACTCGTTTCATGCCGGGGTTTGGTTCGGGCCTAGACCATTTTCCCTGAAGGTGTAAGCAAGGGGAACGACTCCTGTGGGCGTTTTCCTCAATGAAAACGCCACTGAACGCCCGCTTCCGTACACCCATCATCAGGGAAAATGGTCTAAATCGAATCCTCAATCTTCCCTTCTTTGCCCGATCGTCAGCATGAGCCTGGCATCCCAACTGCTGAACAACCCAGCCGGGGAAGTCGTTCAGCAACCGGCTACGGCCGCCTCATGGCCCATGCGAGCTGGACCAATTCTCCGCCGTCGTGGAAACGTCTCATCGCCATATCATTTGGCGCGAGCGCTAAGCTGCTCCAGAACCTGTTTGAGAGCATCGAGTTTTTCTCCGGCCGCGGCCAGCTTTCCGGCTGCGGTCAATCGTTGATACTCGGAGAAGTCCTGGCCGGCCTCACGAATCAGGTCGTTGGTCGTCTCCTCAGGCGGCAACGTGGACGAAGCGCTCCCGGGCAACTTCGCAGAGGCCGTGGCAGCCGGCTCTGTCTCGGCCCCGCTCAGCGAAGATGGCTGTCCCGCAAAGAGCGCCGCTAAAGCCGAAGAAAAGCTGGGACCGTAGGCCAGTCGATCCTGCAGCGCCAGCACCACCAGGCGCAGCTCCGGCATGGGGCTCTCTTGCGCCTGCAGATAAATGGGTTCGGCGTAGAGCAGCGCCTTGCCGGAGGGGATCACCAGCAGGCTGCCGCGCAAAACATGCGAACCCTGCTGGTTCCAGAGGGTGAGTTGTCCAGAAAGCTGCGCATTCTGGTCAATGCGGGCCTCAATCTGCTGCGGC
>JAKART010000293.1 GCA_021819255.1 Acidobacteriota bacterium | reverse complement strand
TCTTACGACCATACTTCTCAAACACCACCTGACTCGCAAAGCTCTGCTGCTTCATCGACGACCACCTCATACCTATGAGATTAATCAATCAGCGTAACGACGCAGAACTTAAGCAGAGGTTCCCTAGCCGGCGCCGCGTCCCGGCCTCCCCTCGCCACGGATGTGAGCCGTGCGGCGGGCCGAGGTGCGCAAGCTGAGGAGAAGCCGCTGCGCATCCTGCTCCAGGGCGCGCCGGGAGCCTGCTGAACTGCCGGGATTTAGGCTGAAACCGGCCAGAATCCGGCCGGGGAGCGGCCATCAGGGCCGGGCAGCCAGAGCGTCCAACCTGCGTGCCGCCTGCTCCAGGGTCTCATCGGTGGAGGGTTTCCACTCGGTCTTCACCTCGTCCTCCTGCTGGCCGATGGTCTTGAAGAGCAGGGCGTAGCCGGCGATGTGGACATGGGTCTGGGTAATCTGCCATCGCCCCTCGCCAACCTCTCTGCGCTCCACATCGAACGTGCCTCCGGCGTAGAGCTTGGCGAGAAGACCGAAGCCAATCAGGATGTTGTGCGTCAGGCGGCCGCGCAGCGAGCGGATGCGATCGCCGTCTCGCGCGACGATCATCTCCCCGGCCATGGCGCTCATCACCCGCGCCTCCATGTCCGTCTCCGGAGGGTTGTACTGAGGATTGGGCTGGAAGTGGAGGGTCACCCGCCGCGGGGTCTGGCTCACAATGGTCCAGAGAAAGGCATCCGGGAGGATGGCGAGCAACCGGGCAGCCTGGGCTCCGTCATGAGCGCTGTCCCTGCTGGCTTTGGCCCGCGCCGAGGGGCTGGCCACAAAGCTGTCGATCCGCCTCGTCTCAGCCCGGGCCTGTTTGGGGGTCAGGGGCTGGCCATTTTTCCGGATCATGCGCCGCAGCGTACCTTCACGGGTCTCAATGGTACGGTAGGTGGCGTCCAACCCAGGGGTGACATCGTGGTCCAGGTAGGTCCAGATGCTGAGGTCTGTGTGACTGGCGTGCATCTCGGCCGCCACAGCGGAGCGCACCAGAGCCATCGCCTCCGGCGAAGTTGACTGGGCGCCCGCCACCGGCGGCCAGAAGCCAAGCACCGCCAGCAGAGCCGCCGGCAGCCGCGCAAGCCTAGGCCGGATAACCCTACGCATCTGCTTCCACCCGCGGGCGGAGAGGCCATCTCCAGCCAAAGGCCTCCGGTAGGAGCTCCGCCAGCCTGGATCCGGCCGCTGCGATGAAGTCGTGAATCTGATCAGGCACGCGGTTTACTCCGGGATGACCTTAACGAAGATTCCATCCGGCAGGACGGCTTCGCCAAGAAAGTGGACAACTCCATTGCGAGTGAACCCGCGCAGCATCTGTCTGCTCGAAGTCGGCGGCCCTGAGATCTGCCTGCTGGCAGAAGAACCTCGCGCGGGCCGTGCCGAGAACTCCACTTCCGGCGCGGAGTCGCCGGACAGGTTGGGTTTGGCGGCGTCCGCGGCACCGGTGCTCCGGCCCGGGGCGGCTTGATCTCCAGCCCCCGGGATGGGCCCGTGGCGGCTCGGAAGAGTACGGCTCTGCGCGCCGCGATCCATCGCCTGGTTGGCCAGTTGATCAGCGTGCCGATTCTTGTGGCGCAGGGCATGGGAGATCTCAAAGCGGTCGAGCCGCGCGATGCGTCGGCGAGCCTGCTCCCAGAGCGGGCGAAGGTCGGCCGAGTTGACCTTGTACTTGCCTTGAATCTGCTTGACCATCAGTTCGGAGTCGGAGATGACGCGCAGACGGCGATAGCCATGATCAAGCGCCCACTCCAGGCAGCCCAGCAGGCCGCGGTACTCGGCGTAGTTGTTGGTGCGGGTGCCCAGAAACTCGGAGAGCTCGGCCAGCACGGATCCCGACTCGTCCTGAAGCAGTGCCCCATAACCGGCCGGTCCGGGATTGCCCCGGGATCCGCCATCGCAGTGGGCGAGCAACCAGCCTGCGCGAGCGGAGGCAGGGTCCTCCGGACCCTTTTCAGATGCCGTCCCTGGAGTCCGTGTTGGAAGCGGGTCGGGAGCCAGATTCGGGAAGAGAGCAGCAGCCGGGCGAACCATCCCTGTCAGTCTATCGTCAGGGCGTGAGGATGGCAGGAAGAAAATTGTTCTGCAATGCTTACCTTCGCCAACGCAAGTTCGTCGAACGGGACGTAGCTACCCTGACTCCGGAGTCAGAAACCCTATGAGCAGCAGCGACGCGATCCTGTTCGCCGGCGCAGACCGCAGGCAGACCAGCCCATTCAGCCTCAACTTCCGTGAGCATGGGGCGCAAGGCGCGATAGAATCAACGGTAATGATGCCGAACGCCGCGGTCCGGCCCGGAACTCGCACCAAACCCAGCGCTGAGCAAATGGACGCGCGCCTGCAACAGCGAGCGGAAGATGACGAACTGATTCGCATCGCCCAGCGGGGCGATCGTCAGGCGTTCGACGCCCTGGTGCGGCGTTACGACCGCAGCGTGCTGCGTCTGGCCATGCATATGCTGGGCAACGAACAGGATGCGCAGGACGTGCATCAGGAGGCGTTTCTCAAAGCCTACCGCCACCTGCCCAACTTTCGCTTTGAGTGTTCGTTTTATACCTGGCTGTACAGAATTGTCACCAACCTGTGTCTGGATCAGTTGCGCCGGCGCAAGAGCCGCAGGGAAGATCCGGCAACGGTGCTGGATGGGGCCGGGGATGAGATTGATCTGCTGGCCAATCTGACCGATGGGCGGGCCAGCGCCAACCCCGCGCGGGAGCTGGAGCGCAAAACCATGCAAGCAGCCATCCAGCAGGCGTTGAATGAGCTTACCCCGCGGGAGCGCACCGTGTTCGAACTCAAGCACTATCAGGGCTTCAAGTTGAGAACCATTGGAGAGATGCTCTCCACCACGGAGGAGACGGCAAAAAATACGTTGTTTCGCGCTACAAGAAAGCTGCGAGCCAAGCTGGCAGACACGAGGTAACCGGCGCCGGCAGCAGACAGAAGAGGAACGACGACCAGGCGAGGATCCCCGGAGAGGACATCCGGCCAGGAGTGAAACGTGAGTTGATTGCCCCGCAAGCGGGATCCCGGTACGTACGACCTAGAGGCCATCGAGGTACGCAATATGAAGTGTGAGATTGCCCAACAAAACATCATTCTGGCACAGTGCGGTGAGTTGCCCGCTGATCTGCAGCTTCAACTGGAACAGCACCTGGGTGTCTGCGAGGACTGCCGCCGCGAGTGCAACGCGTTACTGGCTTTGAACGAAGAGTTGGCGCTGCGGCCGATGCCTGAACCCTCCCCCAATCTTCTGGCCGCGTCCAGAATGCGGCTGGATGAGGCTCTGGATCGTCTGCCTCCGCGCGCAACCTCGCAGCGGCTGTTGGGGAACGTCTATCGTTGGTTGAGCTTCCTTGAGGGAGCTCCGGCGCTGGCGACGCTGCTGCTCGGGGTGGGTTTCCTGGGAGGAAACTTCCTGGCTCGCTATCAGGCCATGCACGCTCCTCAGCTCCCGCGTCCGGTGATCATGTCCAATACCGCCAACGGAGCCATTGCCAGCGTCTCCGGCATCGTGCAGACGCCAAGCTCGAATCTGGTCCAGGTAAAGTACAACCGCCTGGTGCCCGAGACGGTGCAGGGATCGCTGGACGATCCGCAGATTCGTCAACTTCTGCTGCTGGGCACGCGTCTGGCCACCAACCCGGATGTGCATGACGACTCTGTGGCCCTGCTGGCCAGCGAGTGTCGCTCCAGCCATGACTGCGGAGGAGGCAACGACGCCACCCGTGAGATTCGCGCCGCCCTGGTCTCTTCCCTGCGCTCGGACAGAAGCTCCGGCGTTCGGCTGAAGGCGCTGGCCGGCCTGCAGCCTTACATCGCGCAGGACGAGCAGGTGCGGGATGCCGTGCTGGACGCTCTGCTGTACGACAGGAACGCAGAGGTGCGGGAGCAGGCGATCTCCATGCTGACGCCGGTGGAGGCCGACTCCAGCGTGCGCCAGGTGCTGCGCACGGTCTCTTCGCAGGATGCGAACCCGGCGATCCGTAACGCCTCCTTCCAGGAGCTGCAGGGGTCGGCTGACATCCAG
>JAKART010000292.1 GCA_021819255.1 Acidobacteriota bacterium | reverse complement strand
AGACTCATAGTCTGATGCCTCTGATGTGATTCTATCGCTGTGCCTGAAGAATCACGTACTGCTCAGCGCCGACAGCGACATCGCAGACATTGTCTTCAACTGGGGTTTGCCCTTGCGCATTCCATACCGGCGTCAGTGACCTGACTCCTTGGATCACCGTATGCGCAAAATCCAGATGAAAAGTTCGTACTGGAGAGTGCCAAGTTCTCGGTTCGGTCAAGGGTGCTTGTTGAGGAGGCGGAGGTTGGATAGTTCGGTAGCCAGATCGACCCAGCGGTCGACCAGCGTCTTCATGGTCTCGTAGTTCTTCAGTTCCCGGCGGACGGCGGCGAGATCTTCCTTGCGTACGAACTTCGAGCTGCTCTTTCCCTTGCGCGTAAAACTGACCTGATCGTAGGGCCCGTGCTTCTCCGGCGGCGTGGCCTTGCAGCGGCATCCGGGCGTTCCGCAGACGTTGTACTGCGTCGACAGGCTGCCCGGACGCAGGTCGCCGAGCGCGGCCAGTTGCCCCTTCAACCTTTCGATTTGCCGCAGCAAGAGCTTTTCTCTGGAGATGGTCATTGGCTTAAAGCATAACGCCGTGGATGCCGATTGGCGCATCTTGTGACCGGTAGCACTGCAATGCTATCGGTGTTTGTGCTTCGATCGACATCATGCCCCTCTGGATAGCCTGGTTCGACGCCCTCCGCGCAATCCGCCCCGCCTGCCGAAGGCTGAGCACCTTCCTCTGGATGACCCTGGCCTTGATCGGCCTCTCCTGCCGCCCCGAGCGGGCCGGAGTCACCAGCCTGGTGCGCCTGTTCGGCTTCGGCAACCGGGGCTATCGCCGCTTCCTGCACCTGTTTCACAGCCGCGCCCTGGACCTGGAGGCGCTCACCGCCTGCTGGGCGCGGTTGTGTTTGCGGCTCTTTGAGCCCGTCGCCGTGGGGGAGCGGCTGGTCTGCCTGGCCGATGGCATCAAGGCTCCGAAAGAAGGCCGCAAGATGCCCGCCGTCAAGCTGCTCCATCAGCAGTCGGCGAGCAACTCGAAGCCGGAGTACATCATGGGCCATAGCTTTCAGGCCGTCAGTCTGCTGGTCCAGGGGCCGGCCGGCCAGGTCGCCGCCGTGCCTCTGGTCTCGCGCATTCACGAGGGGCTGGTCTGGTCCAACCGCTCGACGCGCACCCTGCTCGACAAGCTGGCCTCGCTGCTGTTCTCTCTCTCCGGCATCCTGGATCGCAGACTGCTCCTGGTCGCCAATGCCTACTACGCCTCGGGCAAGATGATCACGCAGTTACTCGGCCAGGGGCATCAACTCGTCACCCGCGCCAAGTCCAACGCCGTGGCCTACTGGCCCGCACCCGCGCCAGACAAGCGCCGCCGCGGACGGCCACGGCTCTACGGCGAAAAGGTGAAGCTCAAGGATTTGGCCCGCGGCCAGGGCCAGTTTCTCTCCGCGCCCAGCCCCGGGGTCCCCAGCGACAGCCTTTGGTCGCTGGGGTGAAAGCCCGGTCTACGGCGAACAGAACGTCACGCTGCGCTATCGCGCCGTCGATCTCCTGTGGCGCCCGGCGGCCCGTCTGGTGCGCTTCGCCATCGTCTGCCATCCGCACCGCGGCACGATCTTCCTGCCAGCCACCGATCTGACCCTGGAGCCGATGGATATCATCCTGCTCTATGGCTATCGCTTCAAGATCGAACTGGGCTTCCGGCAAGCCGTGCATGTGGTGGGAAGCTATGCTTACCACTTCTGGATGGCCGCCATGAAACCCCGCCGCCGCGGACAGGGCGACCAGTATCTGCACCGCGAAACCCAGGCCTATCGCGACGCCGTCCGCCGCAAGCTGAACGCATTTCACTTGCATGTGCAGTTGGGCTGTGCCGCTCAGGGACTGCTGCAACATCTAGCGGGAGTTTACTGCGAACTTTAATGGTCCGGTGTTCAATCTGGCGGTAAAGGATTGTTCCGCAAGGGGTTGCTTCGCTGCTGTATGCGAAGCTTATGTATTACCCTATATAATCTAGATTCCCTCGGGTTTTATCTGTCCTATTGCCGATGATTTCCGTTGACATAAGTTAAGTGCAGGCGTATGTATTACCCTATATGGCCTCGCTCATCGCCAAGAAGAAAGGCAACAAGCTCTATTACTATGCGGTCGAAAGCCGGCGCATCGACGGCAAGCCCCGCATCGTCCATCAGGCCTACCTCGGCAGCGCCGAAAAAGTCGCCGAACTGATCCGCGAGCGCTCTGCTCCGCTCCCGCTCAGCGCCTCCATGCGCCAGTTCGGCCTGCCCGCCGCCCTGTGGCAGGCCGCGCGGCAAACCGGGGTCTGGTCCCGGCTTGAGGCGTTGTGGCCGCGGCCCCGTTCCGGCCCCTCTGCCGCGCACTACCTGCTGCTGGCCGCCATCCATCGCATTTGCCAGCCCGGTCCCAAGACCGAAGTCGCCGACTGGTATCGCTCGACGGTCCTGTCCAGTTGGTGGAATATCTCCCCCGAGCGGTTCAGCTCGCAGGCCTTCTGGGATTCGTTCGAGTCCATCCTTCCGGACAGCCTGCCGGCGGCGGCGCCGGACCCGCTGGAAGAGGCGCAGACACGCCTGCTGGCCCTGTGGAAGGAAAAACAACTGCTCAGCCGCCGTCTGCTGGCTTACGACACCACCAACTTCTTCACCTGGATCGCCAGCACCAACACGCGCAGCCATCTGGCCCAGCGCGGACACAACAAGCAAGGCCGCCACAACCTGCGCCAGGTCGGCTTGAGCTACGTGCTGGACAGCGAGAGCGGGATGAGTTTGTGCCACCACGTCTATCCCGGCAACGTAGCCGATGCCGAAGAGTTTCCCGTCGCTCTCGATCGCATGACCGCCCTGCTGGATCACAACCGCATTGCGCGCGATACAGTGACCCTGGTGATGGATAAAGGCTCGGCCGCATTGGCCAACACCGTAGCGCTGGACGAAGCCGGGTTGGGGTGGATCTCGGCGTTGCCCTGGAGTCAGGCGCCGGTCCAATGGCGGGAACAACCCTGTGAGCAACTGCCGCTTTGTGGCAGCCGGCAGCCCGGAGTGCGCGCCGGGGCCGGCAAGCTGCTGGTGCATGGCCGGGAGTATCTGTGCGTGCTGAAGTACTCGGCCCCCTTCGCCAGCGAGCAACTGCACAGCCTCACCACCAGCCTGGCCAAGGTCATGCAGTCCTTGCGCCGCCTGGCCGCGGAGTTGAACAAGCCGCAGGCGCGCTGGCGGGAAGACCAGATTCGAAACAAGATTCAGCGCTGGCTATCGGGCCAGTTTCTGGCCGGGCTCATTGCCTACCAACTGCACCAGCAAGACGGTCGCTGGCGCCTGCAATTCGACTTCGATCAGGCCGCCTTCGACAAGCTTCTCCGCCAGCGGCTGGGAAGAACGGCGCTGGTGACCAACCGCCTGGACTGGACGGCCGAACAAGTCGTGGCTGCCTACGCCGGCCAGCAGTCCGTGGAGCGCGTGTTTCGGGGTCTTAAGGATGGAGACTGGCTGGGCTGGGGACCCAGGCGCCACTGGACCGACCGCAAGGTTCGCATCCATGCCTTCTACTGCATGCTCGGCATCTCCCTGCTGCAGTGGTTACACAGGCAGGCGCAAAAGACCTGGCCCGATCTTTCCATGGAACAGTTGCTGGAGGAGTTGGAACAGATCCAGCAGTTTGCTTTGATCTATCCTCCGCAAGGCGAAAAGGGCCCCCCGCGCATGGCCTACGTCCTCTCCCAACAGAGCTTGGTTCAACAAGCTCTGCTCAAGACTCTGGACCTGGAATCACTGCACCGTAGTACCCCACGTGGGTAATACAAGCTGCCGCCTCTAACCCTCTGCAAAAACAGCAGCTTACCGGTGTCTCCTCCCGGCTCGCAGTAAACTCCCGCTAGTTCCCGGACCGCTGGAAACAACTTCAGCCCGTATGCTCAACCAGGCTTGAGGACGCAACCACCATCCCTTCGTAGCACCTGTACTTTACGTATCGCTCACCGTAATCGCGGCGGGCAATGTGGCCAGGGTGCATGGGTCAGAGGCTGGGTGTCTTCACGCAACACCACGGGCTTTTCGTCGACGCACACCACCGGTTCGCTCTTCGAGA
>JAKART010000291.1 GCA_021819255.1 Acidobacteriota bacterium | reverse complement strand
CACCATAAAATTGATGTATACTTCAAGAAATGAAGACCCTCCAGGAACTTGGCGGAGCAGCAGGAACCGCGCGGCGGGAACGACGCCTGAAGCAGAAGGATGTCGCCGCTCGGGCTGGGATCACGCCGGAATCGCTGTTGCGGTTTGAACGCGGGCAGGTCTCTGAGTTCGGCTCCCGCAAGCTTCTCGCCGTGCTTGCGGTCCTCGGAATGGAGATCAGCTTTGTGGAGACCGGCATATCGGGCACGCTCGACGAACTCAGGCGGGAACGAGGTCGTGAGTGAAGCTTTCCGTGTATCTCCTCGGTCGTGAGGTTGCCGTTCTGGAGTCCGTCGGCGACTTCAAAAGTGTGCTTACTTACTTGCCGGGGATAGCCGCTGAAGATTTCGTATCGCTCACCATGCCGGTGCGCACGGAGTCCTGGGTGTGGGATGACCAGCTTCCCCCGGTACTCCAGATGAACCTGCCGGAGGGATACCTTCTTCAGGTCCTGCAGGAACAATTCGGCCCTCATATCGGCGCAAGCCCGCTTGCCCTGCTGTCGGTCATCGGCAGAAACATGGTGGGCCGCATTCAGGTGGCTGCCGCCGGGGCGCGGCTGGATGAACCCGCCAAGCCTATGGAAGTGGCCGATCTTTTGCAAGGGGATAACTCAGAAGAGGCCTTCGCGGAACTTGTACGCCGGCACGCGGCCAGCGGCGTCTCTGGCGTCTTGCCAAAGTTTCTGGACGCCCAGGAGGAGAGCCGCCGGAAAGCCGAACGGCGCGGCAAGCAATTTGGCCTGCACCAGAAAGCCACCCTGCTCACGCGCCGGCACATCATCAAAGGCTCTTCAGGCAGGTTGCCCTTTGCCGCACTGAATGAATACCTGTGCATGCAGGTTCTTGGGAAGGTGCTCCCCAGCGCAGAGGCGGAAGTCTCCCGGGACGGCAATGCGTTGGTCGTTCATCGCTTCGACGTAGACGGCGCGGGGCAGCCGCTGTGGGGGATGGAGGACTTTTGCGCTCTGCTGGGCTTGCGCCCGGCGCAAAAGTACGAAACGACATGGGAACGCATCGCACGGGCCGTTCGGGATCACGTTCCGGGCCACCGCCAGTATGAAACCTTCCAACGGCTGGCAGCGATCCTCTTGCTGACCTATGCCCTGCGCAATGCGGACTGTCACGCAAAGAACATCGCTCTGCTGTACACGTCACGGGCCGATGTCCATCTCTCCCCCGCCTATGACTTCCTCACCACGAGTGTGTATGCCGGCTACCAGCACAACCCGCCCGGGGTCTCGTTTGGCGGCAAGAAGACATGGACGCCCGGCAAGAATCTTCCGAAGTTCATCGCAGCCACCTTTGGCATAGCCGTCCGGGAACAATCCGAGATGGTCGAACGCATCCGTGACGCGGTAGCCGAAACGGCTCCCGCCGTTCGCGCCAGGATGTCCGAACTCCCCGAGTTCAGGGATATGGGGAAGCGAATGCTGCTGGCCTGGCAAGAGGGAGTGGCAGGTCTTCGCGATCGCCGCATCTATTCTGTTGCAGGCCGGCCGGCGGGCAGTGCCTTCGCAGGCATCTCCGACCCTCCTCCACTCGAATCGCCTCGATCTTTCATCGGCAGGTCTCCCTTGCTCGGCAGCCGATCCAAGGCGCCAGGGAAGAAATCCTGATCTCCGAAGAAATCCTGATCATCGAAGAAATCCCGATCCTCGAAGAAATCCCGATCCTCGAGGAGCAGCGAACGCGTCTCCGCGCGCCTTACTCGCCGGCCATGGCCTCCCGCGCCCCCGCGCCTTCAAAGTACTGTTCGATCTCCTCCAGCGTCTTTCCTTTGGTCTCAGGAAGAAAGAACAGCGCGGTGACAAAGTAGACCACTGCAAAGCCGGCAAAGAGCAGGAACATCGAAGAGTAGCCGTACTGACTCACCACGGGCAGAAAGATCACCGCCAGCGTCGTTGACACCATCTGGTTGATCACCAGGGCAAAGCTCATTCCCATGGAGCGGATTCTGGTCGGCATCAGCTCAGAGAGCGCCAGCCAGACGCACACTCCCGGGCCGAGCGCGTAGAACCCGATGAAGCTGAACAGCGCCAGCGCTACGGCTTCGCCATACTGCGTACTGGGGATCTGCCCGATCCTCGCCCGCTCTATCTTCAGCGGGGCGGTCTGTGCAGCCTTCACATCGGCAAACGGATTCTTGAAGAATGCGTCCACTGCGTTCACCGGCACCGTGCCTGCGCGCGTAATGTGAATCGGCGCGGCGCCCTTGTCATCGGAGCGCACATACGTGGTCTCGCCGGTAAACCCGCCATAGGAGTAAATTACGGCCAGCGAAGCATGCCGGGCCAGCGCCTGGCTGCTGCTGAATCCACTCTGGGCCAGCAGCTTTGCCGCCGTCGCCGGATCAAAACGCAGCGTCAGCTCCTGCCCCGGTTCCACCATGGACTGCACCGCGCTCCTGCACTCCATCTCCGACCGCTCCGTACGCCAAAACATGCCGGCCACCACCAGCATGGAGAGTGTCACGCCGGTCGTTCCCAGAATCAACAGAAACCTGCGGCCTTTCTTGTCCACCAGCAGGATGCCCACCACCGTCATCAGAAAGTTCACCATGGTGAACACCACATAGCCCCAGTGCGAAGCCACGTCGGAAAGACCGCTCTGCAGCAGGATGCTGGTGTTGAAGCCGATGATCGAGTTGATTCCGGTGGCCGTGTTGCAGAACAGGATCACGCAGGCCAGCAGGAAGGGGACCACATACTTCCGCCGCAGCAGCGAGCCCTCTGCGTGCTTGTTTGCATCCCGCTCGTTGGCGATGGCCTGCATCTCCGCAAACTCAAGCTCCGCGCCGGCGGCGGAACGCGAGCGCAGCAGCGAACTCATCGCCCGCTCCAGCCGGCCTTTGCGAAACAGCCAGCGCGGGCTCTCGCCCACTAACAAACTGCCCAGCACAAACAACACTCCCGGCGGCAAGGAGATCCAGAAGATGCGCCGCCAGGCTTGATCCTCCACATGGAACAGCGTGGCCGCGCTGGCCCGCGCCGCTACCGCCTGCACGTGATAGCTGTAGTAAATGCCGATCAGGGCTGCCGCCACAATGCCGAAGGTGCACAGCCACTGGAAGATCCCCGTCCCTTTGCCGCGCGAGGAAGAGGTAAGGCACTCGGCCAGGTAAAGCGGCACCACGACGCCCACAAAGCCGGCGCTGGAGCCCTGCAGCAGCCGCCCCAAAAACAATGGCCCATAGCCGTGCGAGAGCGCAATCATCGGAATGCTGATCACAAACACCAGGCCGCTCAGGGCCATCAGCGGCTTGCGTCCCATCCAGTCCGCCAGCAGGCCGGCAAAGATGGTGGACAGCACGCTGCCCAGCAGCACCGCCGCCACAATCACGGAGAGCTGCTCGGCGCTCAGCCCAGAGGTCGCCTCCAGATACGGCAGCGCCCCGCCGATGATGCCGACATCCACGCCGTAAAGCAGTCCGCCCAGCCCGGCCACGGAGAGCAACAGCAGGTTATAAGCCCGCCGGCCGCTGTCCTGCTCCTCACGACCCCTCGGCTCCATCGGTACAGCGCAAGATCCATGGCTCATCGTTGCTGGTTTCTCCTTCTAAGATTTGAGTGACCGCTCGTTTGAGCAGTCTTCTCCGGCAAACGCATCCCCAGCCGCTACTATCCCAGACTACGTCCATCCGGAGTCAACGTTGCAGATGCGGCAAAAGCCGCAGTGCATTCTCCCGGTACACCTTGCGCAGCACATCTTCCGGAAGATCCAGTCCGTAGATGCGCCAGCGCCCCTGTCCGGAAGCATGTGTAGGATACGCAAAGTACTCGTCGGCTGTCTCCAGAAACCTGTAATAGAGCCTGTACATCTCCTCTTCCGGCGTCAAATCCGCACCAAACAGAATCCGGTCCGCAAAGCGCAAAAAGAATCTACGCGCCGCGTAAGGCTGCCGGCCCAGCTCGGAAGCCCGGGCGCTGATGTCCACCACCACATTCGGGCAGGCGTCCAGCATCCTGGACACTCGCTCCAGATCCTCGCTGTTCTCCGCAATGTGCGCTCCCACAAAGGTGGTTCGCGGATGCCGCCGGAACACCCGATCCCTCTG
>JAKART010000290.1 GCA_021819255.1 Acidobacteriota bacterium | reverse complement strand
CAGGGCGATGGAGAGCGTCAGGCCGGTCAGGGGGAGCAGCCGCGAGCCGGTCGGACTCTCCTCCGGCGAGCCGGTCTGTGTCGCGTTCTGTGCCGTGCTCTGGGTTGCGGCCTGCCAGCAGAGCAAAGAGAGGGCGTAGAGGCCCAGCAGAAGGCCGTAGGGCCTGCCCTCCAGCGAGTAGCGGAAGCTGGCCGTACAGATCGGCACGGCCATAGCTACAATCGCCGCGCGCTCCCCAGCCAGGCGGCGAACCAAAAAGAAGACACAAAGCTGGAACAGCAGGAATCCGCCCAGCGCGGGCAGGCGCAGCGCCAGCGCGTTGCGCCCCAGCACATCCATGCACAGGTGGGAGAGCAGGTGGTAGGTGGGAGGGTCCAGCGAGATGGGGTAGTGGAGCTGGACCAGGATCACCTGCTTGAAGCCGGCCACGCCATCCGTGTAGAAGGAGAGAAACTCATCGTTCCACATCAGCCGGACCTGCGACCGGAGCAGCGAGAGCGTGGCGCTGAGCAGCAGAAAGAAGGCCGGCAGAAGGTAGGAACCAGCGGCTGTCCTGGAAGTCGATGACCTCATGCAGGCTCCGTCCCGGGTACTTCGGTCTCTGTTGCTTCCATCTCCGCCGATTCCATCCGGTGTTGCTTCTCATCGCCTCGCGCCTTCAGAACGACCGGCCTCTGCCGTGCCGGACCGTGGCTTATCTCCGCGGCGACCTCGTGCGACGAGAAGCGCGACGAGGAGGTAGTGGTGGGCAGGGTGGGAAGGAAGAACTGCTCCAGGCGCGGGATGCGCAGGAAGAGCAGAATGCCCATCACCAGCACGGTCGCGGAAAACGAGGTCATGAGCAGCGGCTCGCGATACAGCTTCTCCGGGTTCTGCACCGCGCTCTCCGGCTGGAAGGCGAGCCTGAGGTAGATGGCCATGGTGAGCGCGACCAGAGGGAAGCTCAGGATCAGCTCAATCCGGTAGCGAATGATGAAGGCGCCCAGAAACAGCATCGCGGTGGAGGCGTAGAAGACCACCGAGACCAGCAGCGACTCCGGCGTATAGCGCCGGAACGACGCGCGATAGGCCCCGGCCACGCCATGGTCGCCCCCCTGCTGCAACTCGCGCAACTCGCTGAATCGCTTCAGGGCCATGAAGTAGCAGCCGATCATCCAGTAGGCCACCAGCAGCGAGACCGGCGGAATCAGAGCGCTGGTGACCGCATACCAGCCCAGCAGCATGCGCAGTGGGTTGTTGATGGATTCGGTGAGCACGTCCAGGTAGGGAACGTCCTTGGTGCGGACGGGTGGGAAGTTATACAGGCAGCCCATGATCCACAGGATCAGTGCCGCCAGGGCAAAGAGCCTGGAGAGCGTAACGGCGATTGCCATGCCGACGGCCATCATCACCAGCCATTGAACGTAGGCCAGCGGCGTGCTCACCAGGCCGCGCGCCGCGGGACGGTTCTTCTTGACGGGATGCAGGCGGTCGAAGGGAGCGTCCAGCACCTCATTGATCACGTAGTTGCTGCAGGCGACCAGGGTAATGGAGACAAAGGCCAGAGCCAGGGTGTGTACCAGATGCAGATTGAACAGGGCCGGGTCGACGCTCAGGGGGACGATGACGCCGGGCAGGACGAAGAGGTTCTTGATCGAGTGGTCCAGCCGGGCGATGGCGAGGTGGGCGCGCAGCCGCTCTCCAACCGGTACGCTGGTGCGCTCGCTTTGAGACATCGGCAGGTTGCTCCCGGAGATCTTTGGCTGGCTACTGATAGAGAGTATAGCGTGATGGTGAATGGCAGAGGATATACTCTGTGGTATCGCGCAAAGCTCAAGGCTGGCTCAGCCTGGTCAAGCGTTGGCCTCGTGGTAAGTGTGATCGCTGAGACGTATCTATGCCGTTAAGCTCGAATCGTCCAGACATTATGGGTGGGAATCGTCAACTCCGGATCGCGGGGATGCCGGTTGCTGCCATGGCATTTCTATTGCTAACCGCACTGGCGTCGTCCCTAATTTCCCAGTACAAGTTGACCGGCGGTGACGACCTTCTGGAACTATGGTGTGATCGGATCCCAACCTTCGACCAGTTCCTGCATATCCAGAGAACCGCACCGCTTGTGATCGATCCGTTCCTCTACCACGGAATCATGTTTACCGTGATCCGTCTGTTTGGTCTCCGCCCCCATATTCTCGAGATTCCTTCTCTTGCCGGCTTCCTGGCGATGCAGGTGTGCCTGTTCTACTTTGTCCGCCGCATAGCATCGGAGAACGCCGCAGTCTTTGCGATCGGGATTCCGGCGATCAGCGCAGCGTTTGGATATTCGACGCAGATCCGTCCTTACGGCGTCTTGCTCGGGCTGTTCGGTCTCGCAATGCTAAGCTGGCAGACGGCTGCGCGCCGCTTGACGCGCCGTACCGGGCCCTTGGTCATTCTTGCTTTGAGTATCGCTGCCGCGATCAACACGCAGTATTACGGCGTTCTTCTCATGTTGCCCTTGTGTGCAGCAGAGGGCTTCCGGACATTGCAGCGGCGCCGGTTGGATGTCCCCCTGCTGTTGTCGATGTGTGCTGGAATGGCTGGGATTGCACTCCTGCTCCCTTTTCTGCGGGGCGCTGTTGAATTTCGCAATCATTACAAACCAGGAGACGTTCCGTATCAAGCCATCACGCAGACCTACAACTTTATGCTGCTGGGACGTGCGACCTTCACCGTGGCCTTGAATCACCTTCTCGCCGGTGGGTTGGCCATCCTCATCGTCCCGGTCTTGTGGAGCTGTGTGCGGCAGTTGCGCAAGCAAACCCTTCCACTCCCGGGGGCCGAGTTCGCATTTCTGATCACGCTTGCGGCTCTACCGCTATTCGGCTTTCTTCTAGGGCGCTTCGTTACTCATGCATACGAGCCGCGCTATGTTCTTGGTGCGACGCTTGGGATTGCAGCGCTTCTGTCAGTTGCGCTTGACCCGCTCTTCCAGCTTGCCAACGGTCTAGCCGGCCGCGTGGCTGTAGTCTTCCTCCTCGTCCTGTTCTCGGGTCTCGGCTTTCTGGACATGTGCGCTGAACAGAGAAATAGCCAATACGTTCGCTCCTATCTGGTGCTGTCGCCTGAGATCAAGCAGGCCATCATGGCAGCTCCCGGCAGAGCACTTTATACCCAGGATATTGACCTGCTTGGACTGGTAGCCTTTCACGAGATCGATCCGGATCTGCTCTCGCACCTAGTGCTTGTCTATTCGGAGCATGAGGAGATGCGCTGGAACCAGAGTGAGACAAGTTCAAGGATGGCGATGAACCTGAAGTCATTTTCACCCTATACGATTGTTCCGTTTGAGAGTATCGTCGGCCAGCCGGGGGCGCACCTCTTCGTGGTGACGCATGGAGGATGGAACTGGCTCGATAAGGCTCTCGCCAGGGAACATATGGAGGTGAAACCGATCGGCCAAGCGCTCGGAGGCGAGGTGGTGTCTGCCCGCGTTCCTTGAGCGGTAGAAGATCGCGAGTACCATGAACGGTGTCCCATTTGGAGTGGGAAGGAAACACTTCGCCGGCCATGGACGCAGCAAAAAGAAGGAAGATGAGAGAGAAAGAGTTGGGCCGTAAAGATAGCCCTGCAGGCAGGTGTAAAGATTGAAGAGAGCGATTGTGATCGGAGCCGGACCAGCGGGATTGACCGCGGCGCTCGAGTTTCTGCGCCGGACCGGCGTACAGCCCATCGTGCTGGAGGCCTCCGAAGAGATCGGAGGGATCTCCCGCACCATTCGCTACAAGGGCAACCGCATGGACATCGGCGGCCACCGCTTCTTCTCCAAGAGCGACCGCGTGATGCAGTGGTGGATGGACCTGATGCCCGTCGAAGAAGCCCAGGGGCCGGTCGAGGTCAGCTACCAGGGACAGCACAAGACCGTCACCGTGCCCGTGGCCGTGGAGGAAGAGCCACCGCTGCGGGGCATGGGACCGCTTGAACCAAAGGCCAGGCGGGCCGCCGAGGCCCGCGCCGAGCAGGCCCACGACGACGAGATCAGCGCCGAAGAACTTGCCGAACATGTGCCCACGGTGACCGTGGTCGCTCCGGCCGCCTCGCCGAGCGACGCTCTGGTGATGCTGGTGCGGCCGCGCAAGAGCCGGATCTACTACCTGCGCAGG
>JAKART010000289.1 GCA_021819255.1 Acidobacteriota bacterium | reverse complement strand
GCGCATGCGCACAAAATCAAACTGCCGCGGATAGGCCGAGCCCCCGCCTACCATCAGCTTCGGGCGTTCGGCGATCGCTTGCTCCTCCAGGGCGTCGTAGTCGATCACCTCTGTATCCTGCCGCACCTTGTACCCGGCGATGCGGTACAGCTTGCCGGAGAAGTTCAGCTTGTGCCCGTGGGTCAGATGCCCGCCGTTGGCCAGATCCAGCCCCAGCACGGTCTCTCCCGGCTCCAGCAGGGACATATAAGCTGCCGCATTGGCCTGCGAGCCGGAGTGCGCCTGCACATTCACATGCTCGGCCCCAAACAACTGCCGGGCGCGCTCCCGGGCCAGGTTCTCCACCGCATCGGCAAACTCGCATCCGCCATAGTAGCGCTTGCCCGGATACCCCTCGGCGTACTTGTTGGTAAAAACCGTCCCCACCGCCTCCAGCACGGCCCGCGACACAAAGTTTTCGCTGGCAATCATCTCCAGCCCTTCGTGCTGGCGCAGCACCTCATTGTCAATCTGTGCGGCAATCTCGGGATCACTCAGCTTCAGGGGAGCATTCAAATCAATCGGCATATCTTTGCATTTTACGCCGCAGCAAGGCCCCCGCCCTCTGCTTCTCCGCTTCTCCGCTTCTCTGCTCTGCCCGCAGCGGCTGGCGCCGCTCAGTTCTGGCGGGCCAGCACCACGGTCATATCGTCGGGCTGCTCCTGGTCGCCAATCCACTCCTTGACCACCTCCAGCATATGGGCGGCCAGCGTGGTCAGCGGCTCACTTCTCCTGGCGCGCACAAACTCCGTCAGCCGCTGTTCGCCGAACTCCTGTTCATCGCGCTCCGGCTCGGTCAGCCCATCCGTAAACGCTACCAGCAGATCCCCCGGCTGCAAGACCACCGTAGCCTGCTCGTATTCGATCCCTTCCAGCAACCCCACCACCGCTCCTCCCTCCTCCAGGCGCCGTACGCTGCCGTCCGCGGAGATCACCAGGGGCGGCAGATGCCCGCCGTTGGAGTAGGTCAACCGCCGCGTCGCCGGCTCGTAAGTGGCCAGAAAAAGCGTGGCGTAGCGCGAGGACTGCGTGCTGCGGTGCAGATGCTCATTCAGCATCCTCAGCAACTGCGCCGGAGACACCATCGCTCCAGACTCCAGCGCCGCCGCGCTGAAGGCCCTGTCAGCGGAGTGCAGCGCGCTCATCAGCAGCGCCGCCGAGATTCCCTTGCCGCTGATATCCCCCAGCGCCAGCGTCACATGTCCGGAGGGCGTCCCTTCCTGTCCCTCGTCCCTTCCGTACCCAAAGATGAAGTCAAAGTAATCCCCTCCCACCGATCTGGCGGGCAGGCAGGTTCCATGCACCTCCAGGGATCCCACCTTGGCCGGCGAACTGGGGAAGAGCGTCGCCTGCACCTCCTGCGCGATCGCCAGCTCATGCAGCAGCCGATCCTTCTCTTGCTGCTGCACCAGCAGCTCGCTCACGGACTCTGCCATGCGATTGAATGAGCCGGCCAGGGCGGCAAGCTGGTCCTTGCGCCGCACCGGGATTCTGTGCTCCAGATGCCCGGCGTCAATCTCCCGCGTGCCCTCGTACAGCTCCGCCACGGAGCGCGTAATCGTCCAGCTCAATCCGAAGGCCATCAGCAGAGCGAAGGCTTGCAGAAGGGCAAAGAACGCAGCCAGTCCCAGCAGCACCCCCTTTACAACCGCCCCAATCTTCCCCGAAGAGGCGAACAACTTTCCGTACAGCAGCCGGGGGCGGGAGATCACTGCCAGCAGGCCGGAGACATTCTCGCCCGTCCTCCAGGAGGTGACCGGCAGCGTCACGGGCGAGGCAAGGATGGGAGGATTCAGGTAGGGATGCCGGGAGGGTGCCAGCGGAGCGCTCGAGACCGCATCAAACGTTCCTCCTTTGGCGAAGAGAAAATCCGGTGTGACCACCTTGACATCGGTGTCCTTATCGACCTGCACATCCTTGGTTGCGGAGTAATCCGCAAGGCGGCTGTAGGCGTGGGAAACGATGATTCGCCCCAGACCGTCGGCTAACACATTGAGCTCAGCCCGGGTCAACGCGCGGCTGGCCAGCACGGTTACCATCTTCCCGTTATGGGGCGCGCTCACCTCCGCGCACAGATAGAGCCGCCTGTCTTGTTCCACCACGCCCTTAAACCCCGGATGGAGCCACTTTGGCGGAGTCCCGCTGGCCAGGGGACCGGCGAACTTTCTGGCTCCGCCCCGCCGCTCTACCCAGGTGTCTCCACGAAGCTCCAAAATGGCTAACGGAGTTGCGTCTTCCTTCTCCAACATGCCCATATCACTGGGTGAGGAGGCAGTGGTATCGTCTGTGTCCCCGGTTCCGGTCTGGCCGGTGAGCGTCACGTTGGGCTGCCCGGGCTCGATGCGCTGGGTGCCGTAGACAGCCGCGCTCCCCGCCTCATCCCGCACCCGCGCCAGGGCGTGCCTTAAGCTCAAGAGACCCATATCGGTGGCGTACTGCCCAGCCAACATATAGGCCGCCACTGAGGTCAGCGTCAGCACCATCACCACCGGCGCCAGCCCCATCAGAAGGTAGGTGAGGATCAGGCGATTTCGCACCTTCCACAGCACGCGGTTGGTAAACCAGCGCAAGAAGAGAATCAGGAGCAGCGGCCCCAGCGCCGTCCAGCAGAGCAACTGCAGAACATCACCTGCTTCCTGGGCGACATGGATCGCGCTCGCCAGCGAACACAGCGAGATCAGGACCAGCAGCGCCAGGGAGAGCTTGGCCACACGGCTGCGCCGGCCCCACCAATTCTTGTATCGGGATCCGGATGGGGACCCGAATGGGGCCTGCGCAGACCGTGACCCTTGCTCCCGCAATCTGTCCGTCTGACTCTTCATCGCCAACCTTGCCGTTCCCTGATCTCTGTCGCTTGTCACCACGCTGTCGGCAGCTGAAGTCAATACCGCCGCGGGGACCTCCCCGAGCCCTTGGCTGAGGACACCCTGCCCGGTTAGATGAGCTCCGCCAAGCCCACGGCGTCTCCAGGCACCTGCCGCAGCGGCCTGACTTGTCCAGCCGGAAAGAGCCTGGGGCTCGAACAGGCCCGCAGGAGAAAACCCGTCCCACGGAAGAACCCGTCCTGCGCAAACTCTATCACCCCAGACCTCTGGGCAACCCCGAAATCAAGCGGACAACTTCAACAAAATGAGTGGTTGTGAGTGTTCCAGAGTCCCGCGCGGCGACAAGGCCCTCGGTTGACCAGAGCGGCGCCGGACGCCTGCGGCTTCAGCCGGAGCTACATCACACAGGTACGCTCCGTCGGTCGGTTCGTCTTAATGCTGGGGCGGCCGGCTCGAGCTGATCTTCACACAGCCGCCCGCAGCCGGCGAAACGCTCCCCAGATGAACGACCCCAGGTACCATCCATCCAGGTATTTATAGGGAGTCTCTCCGGTGGTGTAGTGACCGCAGGGCAACACCTTGGCCACATAGTCCACGCCTTGGCGGTCAAAGTTCTTTAACACCTCGCGGGAGTACTGCACCACGAAGGTCAGGTCATAGGGCGCATAGACCACCAAGGTGCGCCGCGGCCTGTCTCCGTCCCGGCGCGGCCCGCCGCTAGCCGCAAACTTCTCCATGAAGCTCATCGGGCTCACCCCGGCGAAGATCTCGCGGACCTGATCCTGGCTCAGACCGGCGTGCTCGAAGGCGGCCTTGATGTGGCGGGTGCTCTGCCCCGTCCACACCACATCGCCGAACTGGGTGCTGGCATGGTTGAACGCGCACACCCGCAGGCGCGGGTCCATGGCGGCGGCGATGAACCCGTAGGCGCTGCCCAGGCTGGTGCCCAGAATCCCGAACTGCTCGTAGCCCTGGGACTCCAGCCAGTCCACGCAGCTCCGGATATCCACCACCGCCTGGCGGCAGGCGGCCAGGGTGCGCCCCACATTCGCGCTCACCGCGTAGTCGCTGCGCTCCAGCTCCGGCGGCCGGCGTACGTCGTGGTACGGCTTGGAGAGCCGCAGACAGGAGATGCCGAAGCGGTTGAACATCTCACAGAGCGAATTATGAGAGAATGCATCCGCGTTCCACTGCGGCATCACGATCATCGCCTGCCGGGGCTGCGGCCTGCCCTTGCTGTCCACCCCGGTCGCTCCCGCA
>JAKART010000288.1 GCA_021819255.1 Acidobacteriota bacterium | reverse complement strand
TCCGATCTGAAGGAGAGGTGATTGGACTGATTCCGGAGCTAGCCTATGAGCCAAATGCGGATTGGGTACGTCAAATAAAGCAGTTCGATCCGGAGGAGAAAGTGTTGGAGCGTCGATTGCGCCGGCCGCTGGACTGGCCGTGAACTGTGGCTTTGGTTCCGGGATCCCGGTCCTCAACTCCAACTCTCAAGGTTCCAAGACTTTGAGTTCGGGAGTTCCAGTAGTCCACAGCGCGCCGGATTCAATTTGATTCCTCGGGCAAATTCAAAAGAGAATCTAAATGGCGAGTAGATGATCAACTTACCAGGGAGTTCAGACGTGAAGAAGCTAAACAGACTGAAGGCAGCGGCGGTTGTGACGGTGGCAATGGTGCTGGCGGCGGCGATGGCATTTGATCCGGCGGCGATGCGAGCCGCGCAGTTGAACACCGATGCACGCGCCTCGATTCCCGAGAATATCCAACAGATCATTGTTGTCGACTATCGCGCCATGCAGAACTCCACGGCGGCGATGCAGCTCAAGGATAAGGTTCTTCCGCCAGAGTTGAAGAGTCTGGAGCAAACCTTGAAGAGCTCCGGGTTGCAGGTGGACCAGGATGCCGACACACTGGCGTTCGCCGCCTTCCGGGTGTCCGACTCTTCCGGTTCGGGCGGCAGCTCAAGCGATGCGAACTCACGGATCCTGGGCGTGGCTCAGGGCCAGTTCGATACCCAGGCCATTATGGCGCGGTTTGCAAAGAGCAAGACCAAGCCCATCATGATCCGCAACAACGCCGTCTATCCCATGGGTTCGGGCGGCATGAGCGTCTCCTTCCTCAATGAAACGACGATGGTCTTCGGATCTCGAGATGCGGTGGAGGCTGCGCTGGACGCGCGCGATGGTTTGCAGCCGAACTTTCTGCAGAACAGCCAGATGATGAATGAGATGACGGCGATCGACTCCGAAGCTGTCTGGAGCATTCTGGACCAGAAGGGCACCCAGACCATGATGAAGGGCGTGCTGGGAGAGGCTTCCGGGCTGGAGGACTATGACACCGTCAAGAACCAGATGAAGGACGCCAACTACACCATGGACTTCAGTAACGGCGTCCGGTTCAATATGACCGTGGACATGGGCAGCACGATGACGGCCGCCACGGCCGCCACGATCTTGAAGGGTGTGGCTCTGATGAAGGAGTCTTCGGGATCTTCCCAGGAGAAGGACGCTCTTAACAACACCACGATTGATTCCGCCGGCGGAGTCCTGACGGTCTCCTATGCTTCTTCCGATAGCCAGTTTGCCGGACTTCTGCAGTCTCCGCTCTTCCAGCAGGTCGTCAAGTAGCAGCCGGCGGCGGAGTCATCTTCCTGTGGCTGCTCTCCGGCCGGCGAAAATTTCCTCCAAGGAGTTGCCCCAGCCATCAAAGATCGAAGCCCAGGTTGGCCCTATTGATCTTAATCTCACTGGCTGTCGCCATCACTTTGTCTTGATATCCGGCAGCTTGCCGGTTGAACGGCAGCGTTCCATGATGGCTGCACGGAGCCGGTCCGCAAGCTCTTGCGGGAACTCGTAAGCGGCGGCCCCGCGATAGACGTCAATGGTCTTTCGGGTGGTATCCACCACGACCTCGCAGTGATGGCACGCCCCCAGGTGGGCTTTCACCTCGGCCAGAAGAGACGGATCGATCTGTCCATCCTGTCCATCGAAGTAGTCAGTGAGTTTGGAGAGAAATTCCGTGCAGTTCACTCTGATGCCTCGTTTTGCCGAAAGTATCGGCTGAGACGTTCACGCAACTGCAGGCGCGCACGCAGCAACCTGGACTTGACGGCCGGTACGCTCAGCCCGAGCGCAGCGGCGGTCTCTTCCGTCGACAAGTTTTCGATGTCACGGAGGGTGAAAACGGTTCGAAAACCCGGTGGAAGCCCGGCAATGGTCTTGCGCAGGATCTCGGCAAGCTGGGTTTGAGAGTAGTTTTGCTCCGGATTTGGCCGCCACTCGGCAAAGTCACGGGGGATGGAACCCTCATCGGTCTCGACATCCTGATCGATGGAGACGGTCCTGGACGATCTCCGTTTACGGAGCCGCATCAGGCTCTCATTGACCGCAATGCGCACCAGCCAGGTGGAGAACTTGGAGTTGCCCTGAAATTGATTCAGTTTCTGGAAGGCTTTGAAGAAGACATCCTGAGTGATATCCTCGGCATCTTCCCGATTCTGTGTAATATGCAGAGCGGTTCGAAAGATCTGGCGCTCATACTGCGTCACGAGCTGCTCAAAGGCCGCTGCGTCGCCGGCTTTTGCCCGTTCCACCAACGCCACATCCGGGCTGATCTCCGTCTGCGTTTCAGCGCCGGCGGCAAGTTCGATGGGGTGTTGCGAATCTTTGGCCACGGAGGTCGTCTGGAGCGCCATATGTCCCCAGTTTACAGGAGCGGGATGGTCGCCGGCTTCCGCAAGCTGGTTGCTCTTCCAAGCCGGCCTTCCTTCATGGAAGGCCCAATGCGGCGTTCTCCATCCGCAAGCAGTTATCTCCACTGGTTCGTCCCATCGGCGGGGTGTGCAAACCGGAGGCTGTGGGCGGTCTTAAACTGACTCTGATGAAACTCGGCATGAGGAAGTTGAGTCTGGGATGGCTAGCGGTCTTTTTTTTGAGCGGTTGTGTCATTTCGGCGGTCTTTACCGCGCGGAGTGCGGCGGGAGGGCTTCCGGATGCCGTGGGAGGGGCCGGCACAGGGAAGTCCGCATCCGGTTCTTCCCAGAGCTCAAGCGCTGATTCTGTCCAAAATCCAACTTCCAGCACGTCCGCTAGTGCATCAAGCCGGCAAAAGCGGGCTATCCACAGATTGTCCAAGAGCAAGACGGCAAGCAGAAAGGGACGCTCTTCCGCGGCCGTACACCATGCCGCGCGCCGGCCCATCCACAGAAGGCAGATGAGCAGGCGCAACGAGCATCCGCATCCGCCCCGGCCTACGCCAAGGAGCCGCGGGCTGCATCGCGCCTTTCTTGCCTCCGCCGAGCTGCGCCCCATGGCGCAGCAGTTGATGATGGACCCCACCCCGGTGGCGATCGCCGGCGTGCTGCACTTTGCAGCCTCCCACCAAGGAGAGGCGGCAGCCTCGGCTGAGCTGGCCGTCGGGCATGCCTGGATGGTGAACCAACGCTACGTCCAGGCCGAAGATGCCTTTCGCAAGGCGAGCCGGGATGGAGCGGCGCTTCAGGATTATGCAGAGTACCTGGAGGCGCAAGCCGCCGTCGCAGCGAACCGTCCCCAGGATGCAGTTCCGTTGCTGACCGGCTTTGCCGTTCGCCACCCGGACAGCATCTTCGACCAGCAAGCCCCCATTCTTTTGGCCAACGCCTATCTGGATGGCCGTGACGCTCCGGGTGCGCTCCGGGTGCTGCAGCCCCTCTCCGCGGGCGCCACTGGCCGGACGGTCAAGTTTCGCATGACTTTGGCAAAGGCGTATCAGGCCAATGGCCAGTTGCAGCAGGCTGCGGCCCTCTATCGAGGCATCTTTCTGGGAGACCCGCTCAGCTCTGAGGCCGTCGATGCCAGGACACAGATGACGCTGATGAATACTCCGTTTTCCGCCGCCGAGCGCAAAGAGTACGCGGATGCGCTCTTCAACGCCAGACGATATGAGCAAGCGGAGACGGAGTACAAGCAACTGCGGAGCAATGGCGCGGGGCTCAGCCAATCTGACCGCGATGCTCTGGATATCTACATTGCGGTCTGTGACCTGCGTCTGAGAAGACTCACGCCAAGCCGGGTGGAACGCCTGCCCGTTACTGGGGACGATAGTGAAGCGTTGAAGATCTATCTTGAGTCTGAGTTGGCCAGGGATGACGGGAACACCGCTCAACAGGACGCTCTGGTGCAGCTATTGGAATCTCAATACCCCCATAGCCGCTGGTTGGAAGAGGCCCTTTACTCCGGCGGGAATATGTTCCTGCTGCATCAGCAGGATCTTCAGGCGATCCAGGATGACCTTACCCTGCTGCAGCGCTTTCCCAATAGCATCTATGCTCCCAACGCCCACTGGCAAGCAGCATGGCTGAGCTATCGCTTGCGGCGATACGACGATGCCGGGCGGCTGATGGATGAGCAGATCATGCATTATCCGGCAGCCCCCCAGGCGCTGGCGGCTTTGTACTGGAGAGGCCGCCTGTA
>JAKART010000287.1 GCA_021819255.1 Acidobacteriota bacterium | reverse complement strand
GGTTGCAGTTCAGCATGTCGTAGCGAATCGCCTCGCCAAGGATGATCACCACTTGCCGCGGTTGGTCGCTCTCCGCCCTGTCCAACTGCCACATTGGGCCCGGACGATTGCCGATGCCTCCACTCCGCGCGGCGTTGCTGGGGGTGTCCGCAGTGCAGGAAGCTTGCGGGTTGCCGGTTGTCGCCGCATCGGAGGTCGCGGCTGAGGCGGGTGTATCACACAAGCCGGACACGATACCCGCGATGCTTGCAGTCTTGATGAAATTTCTTCGATCCATGGAATTCACTCCCCTTTGCGCTACGCATTGACTTGTGTTCGATAACACCCCGGAACGCCATGCCACTCCCTCCCGGCGATGTGTCTACTCTTGCAAGAAGATTCCAACGGCCTGGACCACCCTTGCATCGCCGGGAGTTGGAACAAGACCAGCCCTACATTCGCATTTCAGACCATCCCTGCCACCTTCCACCCTCCTCGTCTCAAAAGACTCTCACCCTGAGAGAACATCTTTCAAGGCCGCCGTCGAGTCCTTGCGAGGGGATTCTGCCCCCGGTGATACCCAACAGGTTCCCGGTTTCCTATTGCCATCATCTCCCCCCTGCATGTTGCGCTCAATCTTTTCCGTGCAGGTTCCTCGCAATCCCTGGACCTGGATCGGCATCCTTCCCCGCGAAGAAACCACAGCAGGTCCGCTTCGGGAAACCGGTCAGGAGGCAAAACGTTGCGGATTACAGCATTGGCCTGGCTGGTCAGAGCATGCCACTGCTTCTTCCGGTTCCGGCGATGGCTTATGGAGACCGAGCACGGCCACGCCGTATGTTGGCCCGTTCGCAGTGTATGCATCGGCAATCGTACCCACATCTGTTTGCTTCCACAGATCTTCCGCAACGGCACGGCCGAGCCATTCGAGATCTGCCAGGCGGAACCTCATCAGATCGGCTCCGGCGCCACGGTTGAACAAAGCGAATGCGACGGCGCCACCCTTGAGGGGGTTGGACAAGAGATCAAGTCAGCCCGCGGCCCACACCCCATCTCCTTGTTTGCCCAAGGGATCCTGATCCATCGCAATCCCTTCGCGGTTCAGGAGAAGGCTCAGGGATCCGCCGGACACGTGATTGGGAAAACAGCGCGCGAGCAGGGGTACGGCGAGAATGGACCGCAGGAGCATCGGCGTCTTCTATTCATCGATCGTCATTCCCCCACTGCCGATCTCGATCCTGTCCGGATTGCTCCCATGGCCAGCCTCGCGTAGTGTAATCATTTACAAAAAGAAAAGGCTACACCCGTCACAAAATCCGTGTCAATCCGCATGCTGAAGCCAAGGCAGAAACTCCGTTGAGACCAACGCCGGCAAGGACGCCCGACGGCGGCGGAAGCGGTAAAGATTTCATGGTCGGATCCATCTACCCGTTCAGCGAAGCTGTGAGCTCGCGCCACAGCTCTCCTGTTTCGGTCTCCCCCGCGCGGCCCTTCGGTCTCCCCCCTGCAACCCTTCTTGGATGGGCGTCTCCTCAACGGAGAACGGCACCGCCGGCGAGCTTGAGGAGATCCATCCGCGCGGGAGCAGCGAAAACTGCCAGCCCTCCCTCGCTGTAGACCATTTTCCCTGAAGGTGTAAGCAAGGGGAACGACTCCTGTGGGCGTTTTCCTCAAGGAAAACGCCACTGAACACCCGCTTCCGTACACCCATCATCAGGGAAAATGGTCTAGTCACCTCACCAGGGTCCTGCACCCCCAACGACGCCTCCTGCCCGAGCCACCCCAAAAACGATCGCCCCTTTCCAGGGGCGATCTTTTGCATCCAGTCCGGAGTACGCTCATCGAACGAACCGACTCTTGCAGGCTCGGCGCCAGGATATCAACTGTTGATGATCTCCACGCCACGCCAAAAGGCGACATGGTGCTTCACCGTCTTGGCCGCCAGCTTTGGGTTTGGATAGTACCAGGCCGCATCCGGGTTTTCCTGGCCATCTACCAGAACCGTGTAGTACCGCGCCATCCCCTTCCAGGGGCAGTTGGAGCTGGTTGAACTGGGCCGTAGAAAGGCTCTGTTTACCGTCTCTTCAGGAAAGTAAACATTCCCTTCAATGGTCTCAACCTTATCGCTTTCCGCCAGCGTCTGTCCGTTCCAAACCGCTTTCGCCATAGATGCCTTTCCCAATTGTTTCAGTCAGTTCGAGCGGCCGGCCCCCGGCAGTGCAGAACCCAGAAGATAGTCTTGACCGCAGCTAAAACCGCACACTAATCCTGAATATACCATAAACTTACTGGAAATGGGAAGTCCTGAGATTGATTCCTACAAAACATCATAAGATTCCGCGCTTTTTTGAACTTTCTCTGGCCGCAGTTCGATCTCGCCGGCGGTCTGGCCAAGCTGAGCCTTTACGCGACCGCCTCCACCACCGCGCGGGTCTTCTCTGGATCCGGCCGCCGGCGCTCGCCCGCCCCGCCCTCGGCTGGCGAAGCCTTCGGCTTCGGAGGGCCGATCTTCTTCTGGTAGCCGCAACTCTTCCCTGCGGAGACCTCCTCTTCCTGGCCTTTGCGCAGCCGCCGCTTGGGTAGAGCCTCTCGATTGTTAGGACAGATCAAAAAAGTGCCTTCACTGTTCGCATACTCCACCAGATAGGCCGCTGCGCACTTGGGACAGGGCTGCTTCACCAGCTTCTGATTGCTGGTAAAGTCGCACTTTGGATAACGCGTGCAACCATAGAACGTATCGCCACGCCGGTTCTTGCGCACAGCAATCTCTCCTCCGCACTTCGGGCAGGGCACATCCAGCAGTTCCTGTTTGACATATTTGCACTTCGGATAGCCGGAACAGGCGATGAACTCGCCGTACTGTCCGTCCCGCTGCAGCAGTGGCTTGCCACACTTGGGGCAGGCCTCTTCCAGCACCACCGGCGGCTTGGTCTGCACCTTCTGAGTCAGCTTCCGGATCGTCTTGCAGGGCGGATCCTCGTTGTAGCCCGGACAGGCCATGAACGGCCCCCAGGGGCCGTTGCGCAGCACCATGGTTCGCCCGCAGTTGTCGCAAAACTCTTCTTCCTGCTCAGCCTCCTGTGTCCCGTCCTGCGCTCCAGCAGAACTTAAATCAGGCTTGGCCGCAAAGTTCTCCTTGGTGAAGTCACAGCTCACCGGTTCCACCACCAGCTTTTTCCCCTGGCCGGCTGCGGCCTGCAGAGCCTCGATCAGCTCCGCACGGTTCTTTACCGTAACGCTGGACTCGGCCACATCCTCACTCATCGCCTTGACCACCATCGGAAAGCCGAATGCGGCGAGCACCTTCTTGACGGCGGTCTTGGGATCCTTCTTCAGCGTTCCCTGCGGGACAGAAATCGGCTTGGCCTTGGTAAAGTTCGAACAGGAATAAAAGCTGCCGAACTTGCCCCACTTCAGGATCAGCGGCGCTCCACACTTCTCGCATCTCTCCTCGGTGGGCTTCTCCCAGGCCTTGATGTCTTCCATCTCGGTCTCGGCGACCTTCAGCTCCTCCTCAAAGTGCGCATAAAAGCCCTTCAGCAGATCCGTCCACCGCTCCGTACCCTCCTCGACCGCATCCAGCTCACTCTCCAACTGCGCTGTGTATCCGGTCTCGAAGATATAAGGGAAGTTCTTCACCAGCAGCTCGGTCACCACCATGCCGATCTCGGTAGGCACCAGCCGCTGCGCGATCTTCTTTACATAATCCCGTTCCTGGATGGTGTTGATGATTGAGGCATAAGTGGAAGGACGCCCGATCCCTTTCTCCTCCAGCGTCTTCACCAGGCTGGCTTCGTTGAAGCGCGGGGGCGGCTGGGTAAACTTCTGCTGCGGTTCCAGCCGCACTCGCTGCAAGCTCTCGTCTTTCTTCAATACCGGCAACCGCCGATCCACCGAGCTCTCCTCGGAGGTCGCATCCCTGGCGCTCTCGGCTGCCTCGGCATCCGCAGCCGCCTCGGCGGCAGCCCGCGCCGCCCTGGCTCGCTTGGCCTCCTCGTCAAAGCGCAGCCAGCCGTCGAACTTCAACACGCTGCCAGTGGTTCTGAAGTCAAACAAGGACTTCGCTTTGGCTTCGATCTCCACCGTGGTTTGGTCGAAGACCGCGGCGGTCATCTGGCTGGTCACCGCGCGCTCCCAGATCAGCTTGTACAGCCGGTACTGCTCATCGGAGAGGTACCTCCG
>JAKART010000286.1 GCA_021819255.1 Acidobacteriota bacterium | reverse complement strand
GGTTACGGTTATGTGGAGGAGTTTCCCGCCGAGCGCAGCTATCGCGACGCCCGGATCAACCGGATCTTCGAGGGCACGAATGAGATCAATCGACTGATTATTACAGGATGGATGATCAAGCGAGCACAGCAGGGCCGACTGGCGCTGCTGCCGGCGATGAAGCGAGTGATGGACGAGGTGATGGCGGGTCCGAGCGCGCGCGACAGCTTTGATGGGCCGCTGGCAGAGGAGCGTTTGCTGCTGGCCAGTGCGAAGAAGCTGGGGCTGTTCTGCGCCGGCTCCGCTTCACAGCGTTTTGGCACGGACCTGGCCGAGCAGCAGGAGGTGATGGGAGCGCTGGCTGATGTTTTGATCGAGGTGCTGGCGCTGGAGTCGACGATCCTGCGGACGGAAAAGATGGCGGGCAACAATGAGCTGGCTGTGAAGATGACCAAGTACTATGCGGCTCGTTCCTTCCGTATTGTGGAGACGGCAGCCGAGCGCGTGCTGGCCGCGGTCGCCGAAGGAGACATGCTGCGCACGCAGATGACGATCTTCCGCAGACTGGCCAAGCACGAGCCGGTGAACACGGTCACGCTGGGCCGGGAGATTGCGGCGGCGATGGTGGAAGCCGGCCGTTACACTTTGTGAGAGTGAAATAAACCTGAGCCCTCTGGATATCGCGCGAGGGTAAACGGCCTGAGGCTCGGCAGATCGCTGGAGACAGGAGTCGTCCGCCGTATCCACCCGAGAAGCCGAATGGTGCACAGGGTTGCCGCTGAGTCGAAACGTCCCATGGACAATATGACGGGGCTTTTGGATAGGGGGCGGGAAGGGCATCCATCATCGCTCCCCGCCCTTTTTCGGCGTCGGCGAGTCTCACCTGGATGCCCCTTGGTCGTTTGCTCTCCGCCGGAGACAGTCTCTATGCTTGCGTCCACGCTGAAAGATGCGACAAATTGGTTTTGCTGCCTGAGTGTTTCGCGGGGAACTGCAAAGCCGACGGAGCGACTCCAGCGATGAGCTTCGAACGCACGCTGGACCGCAGTAGAGAGCGGTGCTTTTGCGTTTTCTGGGCGGCTGATCGGCGCTGATCGAGACTCTTCTCCCTATCTGGGTGTGACTCGCCTTTTGAGCAGCTTGAGGAGAGCTTCCTTCGGTTGCGGTCGCGGCGGTCTGTTCCATCCGGAAGAGTTGGGAGCTTAAAAACGGTCGCCAGGAGGATCTGATGGTGCATACTCCTTCGGCCCGATTCAATGGCGGTTGATCTGAATATCGCCGGAGCCGGTGCGGATCTGCAGCGGTGGGCCGCCGCCGTTCACCGGCGCCGTGAGGTGATGCCGCGAGCGGTCGCTCTGGCGGGGGGCGCCCGGAAAGTTCAAGTCGATATCGCCAGAGCCGGTTGCAGCCTCCAGATCGAAGTGAGCCTCCGGGGTCAGGTGTAGTTTGATGTCTCCAGAGCCCGAGGAGAGAGTTGACGGGCCGGTGAGACGGCCGTCGGCCTGGATATCTCCGCTGCCGCTGCGTACTGTGAGACCGCCGTTGAAGCCGTGGATCTGGATATCTCCTGAGCCGGTTCTAGCCTTGATGTCGCCGGCGCCCGCCTCGTCCAGTTCAATGTCACCGGAACCGCTGACCATCTCGGCGGGGCCGCTAATCTCGTGGACGCGCAAATCGCCTGAGCCGCTCGCCGCGGAGAGGAAGCGGCCCACATGGTCCACCAGAATGTCGCCCGAGGCGCTGCGCAGATTGAGCGCTACGGATGCAGGCGCTGAGATGTCATAGTCGATGCTCAAGCCGCTGTAGAGGTCATGATCACCTGATTGTCCGACCCGGATGGAGTTTCCGCTCTCGGAGATGGGAGGATCGTCAATGATTCGCTGGATCCGCTTCTCGGGGTTGCCGAAGAAGGTCCAACCGGCATGAATATGGCCGACGATGTGGATCTGGTTGTCGCTTCCAGGGCGAATGGTGATGTCGCCGGCGTTCGTCGAGACATAGAGATCCGGCTGCGAGGAGACGTTAAGCGTGCGTTCGAAGTGGTTGTCAGCGGCTACCGCCGCTGGAGAGGCTGCCAGCAGAAGTGCGGGCGCCAGTACGAGGCCGGTGAGTAAGGGAAGTTTCATGTTGGTTCGCTCCTGCAACGAGAGTTTGCGGTTGAAGGGTTCCGATGGGTTCAGGGGTAAAATCCTGCGTGTTGGGATAGTCGAGAGTCTGGCGCTTCGCTGCTTGTTGCTGGGAAACCGTGAGCCGCTTCGAGCGGAGCCGAGCGCTTGATGTTCCCAATCTGCGCCGTGGCGAGATGGGAGGGGTCGATGGGGTCCGCGCGATCCATACTTCGCGCAGCCACCACGCCGCCGCCGGTGAGTGCGCAAAGTATCGCAGCGAGGATGATCTTTCGCCGTCTGGAGGGTCCTGACTTGATTCTTTGAGACGGGTTCACAAGGCCTCCAAAGGTCATGGAACGTTTGACCTTCGGAGCTAGAGTACGCAGATGGGAGAGGGCAGGTTCCCTGCGGTGATCCGTTACGAGGGGCCAGCCGGTCAGTTGTAGCGCCGCAGCACGCCCAGAACCTTGCCTTGAATGCTGACGCTGCCCGCGGGAGCATAGATGGGCTTCATCTCGCTGTTGGAGGGTTGCAGGCGGATCAGGTTGCCCTCATGGTAGAAGCGCTTGAGGGTAGCGTCGGAGCCGTCCACAAGCGCGACGACAATCTCTCCTTCACGAGCCGTGCGGGATCGTTCCACTAAAACGTAGTCGCCGGAGATGATGTGTTCGTCGCGCATGGAGTCTCCCTGAACTTCAAGAGCGAAGACCTCACGGGCTCCGATGATGTCGCTCAGCGAGATGGTCTCGGCAGCCTGAATGGCCTCGACTGGCTTGCCCGCCGCGATACGCCCGAGGAGCGGAAGGCGGTCCGCAGCCTTGCGCGCAGCTCGTTGGGGTACGACGTCAATGGAGCGGCTGCGGTTTTGCGCCCGTTGGAGCAGGCCCTTGGCGTGAAGATTGGTGATGTGCTTGTGAACAGTGGCCAAGGAACTCAGACCGAGACCCGAGGCAATCTCCTCATAGGACGGGGAGTAGCCGTTGCGGGCGGTAAAGGCGGTGAGGAAGTCGAGAACCTCTTTTTGCCGACGGGTGATAGCCATGCGCCTATTCTAGCGAATAAAAGGCGAATTGGAAGAGTGACGTTTTGAGAACCAGGGTCACCACCGGCGACTTTGGGACCCAAAGGCGGAATTTTGTCATCGCGTCACCGTTTCAGGAAATAAGAATGAGATTTTGATAAGACGCTCTTGCGGTAGGGCGAATGGCTAGGGGAAAGTGAAATCACGGCAGCCGGATGAGGAGACGGTGGCGGGAGCCAGCAACTGGAAAACAATTCAAGTGAATATTGATTATTACTCTCTATATCATTGATCAATATGATCTTACAAAACTCTTGAAAGCTATAAAAGCATTTCAAAAAAAACCGGAGGACAGAAGGCCAGGCGATGACACGGCGTGATCTCGGACCGATTGCCAGATTGAGTTTCTTGATTGTCGATGAGAATGTGTC
This sequence comes from Acidobacteriota bacterium, assembly GCA_021819255.1. GTDB lineage: Bacteria > Acidobacteriota > Terriglobia > Terriglobales > Acidobacteriaceae > Granulicella. The sequence goes on along the minus strand of JAKART010000286.1, from coordinate 622 downwards.
CCTGGCCGATCTATTGCGGCAGGAACTGGAGGCGGAGTCCTACCGCGTCGAGATCCTGCCGGACGGGGAGGCGGCGCTTTCCGCTCTTCATCAGAGGCGCTTTGACCTGGCGATTCTGGAGCTGAATCTACCCGGTCTGGATGGCTTGGAACTGATCCGGCGGGTTCGGCCAATGCGACCGCGCATGCCGATTCTGGTCCTCACCTCGCGCTGTCAGGTGGAGGATAAGGTACGGGCGCTGCAGAGCGGGGCGGACGATTTTCTCAGCAAGCCGTTCTCCTTTGCGGAGTTGCTGGCCCGGGTGCAAGCGCTGCTGCGACGGCACTCCGGTGTTGCTCCCAATCTCTCGGAGGTGGGTGATCTGAGGCTCTACCGCGAAGAGCATCGTGTGGAGCGGAATGGGCGGAGGATCGATCTTACTCCGCGGGAGTTCTCCATCTTGGACTGTATGTTGCGCCATGCCGGACGGCCGGTTTCGAGAGCAACCCTATTTGAAGAGGTGTGGGACACTCCGCACAATCCGTCCAGCAACATCGTGGATGTCTACATGAAATATGTTCGTGACAAGGTGGATGGGCCGGGCGAGCGAAAGCTCACCCACACCATCCGGGGCTTCGGGTAC
>JAKART010000285.1 GCA_021819255.1 Acidobacteriota bacterium | reverse complement strand
CCCACCAACCGTCCCATGCTCCGCATCGAGCACCCGGACGTGGTTTTCCGAACGGCCAAGGAGAAGTACTTCGCTGTGGCCGACGAGATTGAACGTCTGCATGCAGCCAAACAACCCGTTCTGGTGGGCACCACCAGCATCGAAAAGTCCGAGCTACTTTCGGAGATTCTCAAGCGCAAAGGCGTCCGGCACGTCGTCCTCAACGCCAAGTTCCATGAGAAGGAGGCCGAGATCGTGGCCCAGGCGGGCCGTCTGGGCATGGTGACCATCTCCACCAACATGGCCGGCCGCGGCACGGACATTCTGCTCGGGGGCAACCCCGAGTTCATGGCTCGCCAGGATCTGGTCAAGCGCAAGATCGCCCGTGCTGTCTCGGCCGCGGAAGGAACCATCCACCCCGTCGCGGCCCCCGGCTTTATTCGCTTCTACTACCAGTCGCAGGAGTTTGAAGTCTCGCAACAGGAGTGGGAAACCGCACTGCAATCCCACGCCGCCGCCACCAAGGCCGAACATGATGCTGTGGTGGAAGCTGGTGGCCTGCACATCCTCGGCACAGAACGCCATGAGTCCCGCCGCGTGGACAATCAGCTTCGCGGCCGTGCAGGCCGTCAGGGCGATCCGGGCAGCTCGCGGTTCTTTCTTTCCCTGGAAGATGACCTGATGCGCATCTTCGCTCGAGAATGGGTCTCCAATCTGCTCCAGTCCCTGGGCATGGAAGAGGGCGTTCCCATCGAGAGCCGGATGATCTCCAAACGGATCGAAGGCGCGCAGAAGGCCGTCGAAAGCCAGAACTTCGAGTCCCGTAAGCACGTCTTGGAGTACGACGACGTCATGAACAAGCAGCGTGAGGCCGTCTACTCGCTGCGCCATCAGCTCATGGAGGGCGTCAATCAGAAGCAACTCATCACTGAAGATTATGTCTCCACCATCTTGTCCGGCATTCTGGATGAGTATGCCCCCGAAAAAGTCCATCCGGAGATGTGGGACACAGAGAACATCTTCAAGCAGATCAAGGATATCTTCGGCGCCGATCTGACCTCGGAGATCGACGCCTCCCAGCTCAACCGTCATGAGCTCGGAGAAGCCATCTATGAGAAGCTGCAGCAGCGCTACAACACCAAGGAGCAGATCCTCGGTGAAAGCCAGCTACGTTACCATGAGCGAGTTGTGATGCTCTCCGTGCTCGATGCTCTTTGGAAGGAGCATCTGCTCAATATGGACCACCTGAAAGAAGGCATCGGCCTGCGCGGCTACGGTCAGGTGGACCCTCTGGTGGAGTACAAAAAGGAGTCCTTCGAACTTTTCGAGGCCATGATGATGCGCTTCCAGGAGGACACGGCGCGCAACCTCTTCCGCATGCAGATCCTGGCTCCTGACGGAACGCTGATCGAGAGCGTCGAGCAACTATCGCGGCTGCATCTGACGAACGCCGCTCCGGGCTTGCCGGCCCCACCTCAACGTCTCCCCGGCGGAGAGCCGCCGGCGCCGCCCTCCCAGCAACAGGCGCCTCCTCCCATCGTTCCCACTCGGTCTCCTTCGACCACCATCGACGCCCTGGAGCGGGAGTTCCAACGCAACAAACAACGAGACCTGGATGCGGCCCGCCAGGCCGGCGGCGCCGCAACCGCGGTCGCCACCCAGCGCCGCACCGGCGAGACGATCGGTCGAAACGACCCCTGCTTCTGCGGCTCCGGCAAGAAGTACAAGAAGTGTCACGGAGCCAATGCCTAGAATCTTTTGGAGCTATCTCAACCCCATCTTGATCAAATCCGCAGGCGTTCCCTTCCTCGGCTGTCTCTGGCGACGAACGCCGGAAGACAACAAAAGCCGCTGCAACGGGAGACGCCCATACCCAAGTCGCCCTCAAGTCAGCTTCGAATGCACCCACGTCACCCACTCGCCCCACCCACTGGGAGTTGCGCAGCCGCCTGGAATGGGAAGTTAGGAGTTCTATGGATTCAATGGATTTAGAGATCAACGTCGCCCAGGCCCAGGTCCTTCTCTCGGGAGAAAATCCACCCCTGCTGCTGGACGTCCGCGAGCCCGCCGAGTACGCCATTGCGCGCATCGATCCCAGCATCCACATCCCCATGGAAGAGATCCCGAGCCGTGCCCTCCAGGAGCTGAAAGAAGAGTCTCCCATCCTTGTCCTCTGCCACCACGGCATGCGCTCGCTTTCTGTGGCCGCATGGCTACGCCAGCAGGGCTTCGAAAAGGCACAATCCATCCGCGGCGGCATCCATGCCTGGTCCAACTTGATCGACCCCACCATCCGCTGCTACTAAACCTGCAACCAGAGCGGTTGGTTGCCCCCCAGGGATTCGAACCCCGATTGAGCGAGTCAGAGTCGCTAGTCCTACCATTGAACGAGAGGGCAATACAGGATGCACGGCAGCCGCAGGCTCGGCGGGAGCCACAATCAGCCGCCTCTGTGAGTGTAAGGGGGGATATGCCGACGGGTCAACCTGGGCGCTCCACTGCCTCGTCTTGATTTCCGCACCGACCCGCCCTCTACAATACGCTACTCTGGAAGTGACTGGATCCAGACGCATCTGAAGCATATCCCATGGCAAAGCAACGTAACCCTCCCAGCATCGATGAGTACCTTCGCCAGCGGCTGATGCCCGTGGAAGGCGCGATCCCGCACATTCCGGGTATCGAGATGTTTGGCGACTCCATACCCGCCGGCACGGTCGGCGGAGACCTCTTCGAGTACATCAACTTCCGGCAGCGCTACGACATCGGCGCACGAATTCGATATGCCAAGCGTCTGGCGGAGGAGTTCCTGGAACCCTTCCCTCCCGGCGCCGGACCCGATTTCCGGCCACGAAACTGCGTGGACGACCACATCCAGTGGCTGCAATCGCGTCCCGATTACCGGCCGGAGATGGAGACCGAGTACCGCTTTGCCAAAAGCTCCGAACAGGTTCGCGTGTCCGAAGATCTGGAGGATCTCTACTCGATTGCCGGTGTGCTCATCGTCGACGCCCAAGGCCACGGCATCATCTCCGCCAAGATCGCCTCCACGGTGCATGACACCTTCCACGCGCTGATGCTCTCTGACCTGGACCACTACGGCAAGTCCACGCCCGAGCTCTTTGAGAACCTCAATCTGCGTCTGGCCCAGTCCGTCATCGCGCGCAACGCTCTGGGCATCAGCGAGGCAGAGCAGGCGCGTGAGGTCGCCACCATGCTGTATGGCGAGATCCATCCCGGCGGCCAGTTCCGTTTTGCCAACTTTGGACATCCACCCCCACTGGTCTTCTCGGCCAAGTATGGACGGGTGATGGATGTGCATCAAGCCCAGGTTGCGCAGTTTCTTGCCCTCGGCCTGCAACTCCCCGCCGACCATCCCGATCGCCGCCGCTACTTCTCCATGAGCTGGCGCGATCGGCCGATCCAATCCGATGACATTATCGAAATCACCCTGATGAGCCCGGGTGACATCCTTGTGCTCTATACCGATGGCGTCTACGACGGCTCCGATCCCGCGGCCCGCGAGCGTCTGCAGAGCATTCTGCAACAAAAGCACCAGCAATCCGCCCGGGAGATTTGCGAAGCCCTTCTGGACTACGCCCAGGAGCAGGATGAGGTCCATCGCAAATCTGGAGACGAAGCCCTGATCGACGACAAGACGGCCTTCATCGTCAAGCGCACCTGAAGAACAACATCCCCGGGGCTACTCCTCGCGCAGAACCTCCAGCGGCGTCTGCCCCAGCACGCGATGACTGGCCAGCCATCCTGCCGCCACCGTCATGGCTCCCACGGCCAGCCACGCCAGCACGTTTCTCCCCGGCTGGAAGGCGTAGGCAAAGTTCAGCGTGTGCCGCAGCAGCCACCTGGCCAGCAGATTCGCTGAGACCAAGCCCACCAGGCCCGCAATCAACCCCAGCACAGCGAACTCGATCGAGAAGATAGCAGCAATCCTCCGGCGAGTCGCTCCCAGGCTTTTGAGTACAACCACCTCCCGGATCCTGCGGTAGCGCGTACCGGCGATAGCGCTGGCCAGAATCACCAGACCCGCAAAGACGCTGAACGCAGCCAGAAACTGAATCACGTAGATCACCTGGAGAAGCACCTGGCGGATCACCTCCAAGGTGGCTGCCACATCAATGACGGTGACGGTGGGAAAGCGCTCATAGAGCGCCTGGCGCAGAGCGGCAGTGTAGAT
>JAKART010000284.1 GCA_021819255.1 Acidobacteriota bacterium | reverse complement strand
CCATTCTTGCCAATCGTAGCTTACTCGCTGAACCTGATCCTGTCGCTCCGGTGCTCAAGGCGCTGGCCGAGTTGTTGCGGCAGGCGGCGCATGCCGCACACAGCGCCCATGAGTCGGCCTATGAGAAGACAATGGGCACGCTTGCGGCGGATACGGTTTGGTGTAAGGTTTCGACGGCAGATCAGTCCCGGCTTCTCAAAGATGCCGGCCTGGAAGCGCCCGCGAAACCCGACCTTGGTTCCGACCATGCCTTGTTGACCGCACTCGACGCGAAGAACCTGGCGGCGCGGCGCACGGAGGCCGAGGCGATTCCGGCGCGGGTTGAAGGAGCACGCCGGCAAGCGGCACAGCTTGTCGAGCCGAAGATCCAGTTTGTACCGGTCGAGCGGCGCGTGCTCAAAACCGAAGCCGATGTGGATGCGTGGCTGACGAGCGAGCGTGCAAAACTGCTCGCGGCACTGAAAAGCGGCCCGGTACAGGTGCAGTAAGGAGAATACGGACGATGAGTACGCTCAGCCGAGAACACCGCCGCCTGTTGGAAAACACCGTCGCCGCGGCCCGCCGCATCGCCGAAGAGGGCGCACGCAAAGTCCTGCGGGACCAGTACGCCATTCACCATCACGAGCCGTGGCCGCACATGAGCGCGGAAGAGCGCGAGATGCGCAACCAGCTCCGCGCCCACGGACGGCAGTTGGGCGATGAGCGTGACCCACAGCGCGAAACGCAGAAGATTGACCACCTGGCCCAGGCCGCCGCCTACGAGCACTGGCATCGAATGCTCTTTGCACGGTTTCTTGCTGAAAACGACCTGCTGCTCGATGCCGAGCATGGCGTGGCGATGACGCTCGATGAGGTTCGCGAACTGGCCCGCGAGCAGGGGCGTGACTGGATGGAGCTGGCCGCCGGGCTGGCTCAGCGTATGCTGCTGGCCGTCTTCCGCCCCGACGACCCGGTGCTGAAGCTCCAGCTTGCAGCCGAAACGCTCCAGCAGCTTGAAGAGAAGCTCGGCTCGCTGCCCCGCGAGATCTTTCTGGCCGACGACAGCCTGGGCTGGGTCTACCAGTTCTGGCAACGAGAGGAAAAGGACCGCGTCAACCAGAGCGAGGTGAAGATCGGCGCGGACGAACTGCCGGCGGTCACGCAGCTCTTTACCGAGGACTACATGGTCCTCTTTCTGCTGGAAAACACGCTCGGGGCGTGGTGGACGGCCAAACGTCTCGCCGAGGGCAAGGATCCGGGTCTGCCCGGCTATCCATGGACGTATCTGCGCCTGAACGAGGACGGCTCGCCTGCGGCCGGCGCCTTCGACGGTTGGCCGCGCGCGGCGCGTGAGCTGCGCGTGCTGGACCCGTCGATGGGAAGCGGGCACTTCCTAGCCTTCGCGCTGCCGATTCTGGCGCGCATGCGCATGGAGGAAGAAGGGCTTTCGCTCCAGGAGGCGCTTGCCGCGGTGCTCCAGGAGAATATCTATGGCCTGGAGATCGACCCGCGCTGCGCACAGATCGCCGCGTTCAACCTGGCGCTGGCCGCTTGGCGCATGGCCGGTGGGCATTTCCCGCTGCCTGAGCTGAGTCTCGCCTGCTCGGGCCTTCCGATCAATGCTTTGGAAGAGGATTGGACGAGGCTGGCGCAGGGCGATTTTGCTGCGGACCAGTGGTTGCGCCGTCTTTATGCGATGTTTCGAGAGGCGCCCGCTCTGGGAAGCTTGATCGACCCCGCCCGCTTTTTGGAGAAAGGCGAGGAAGCCGGTCTGGAGCGCGTGCTGCCGCTGATTGAGGAGGCTCTGGCGCAAGAAAAGTCCGAGGAAGCCCGCGAGATAGCCATCGCCGCGCAAGGGGTGCTGGCGGCGTTCCGCATTCTCGCCGGCAAATATACGCTGGTGGCGACCAACGTGCCATACCTTGGACGCGGCAAGCAGATTGACACGCTAAAAGACTACTGCGCTAAGTTCCACTCCGAAGCCAAGGCAGACCTGGCGACCTGTTTTGTGGACCGCTGCCTGCGCTTTGCGCGTGACGGAGGCTCGGTGGCGTTGGTGACGCCGCAGAACTGGCTGTTCCTGACGAGTTACAGGAAGCTGCGCGAGCGGTTGCTGAAGAGCGAGCAGTGGGACTTCGTGGCGCGTCTGGGTGAGCACGCTTTCGACAGCCCGGCGGCGGCGGGTGCATTCGCTGCGCTGCTGGGCCTGACCCGTCGCGTGCCCTCGCCGGAGCACACCTTCGCGGGCTGGGATGTGGGAGAGGCCAAGACGCCCGAGGAGAAGGCGGCGGGGCTATGTACCTGCCCGGTCGCTCTCTGTTTACAGTCGGAGCAGAGAGGGAATCCCGACAGCTCGGTAGCGTTCGGAAACTCGGGAAAGGGCCAGACAAGACTGGGGCAGTACGCAACCGTGTACCAAGGAGTGAGTACAACGGACATGCCACGGTTTGTTGGGTTCTTCTGGGAGCAGGCGACGGTGAGTGGCGACTGGGAGAGCTTCCAGAGGGCTCCGAGTTGTAACGGGATGAGTGACTTCTGTGGCCTGCTTCTTTGGCAGAAAGGGAACGGTGAGCTGGCGCAGATTGGCACGGCGCAAAAAGGCTTACAGGTGGTCGGCCGGCGTGGGGCCGCAGTCGCGGTCACCCGGAAGCTTTACCGGAGCTTCTTTTACGGGAATCGTTTCGACGGGACGCTGGCAGCAGTCCTTCCCAACAACGACGACCATCTGCTCCCCGTCGCAGCGTGCGTTCACTCAGATGAATTCCCGGATCTTGTTCGCGAGGTTGATCAAGCGCTGAGTGTGACTGAGTCGTCGTTTGCGAAAGTTCCTTTCGACCTCGCCCACTGGCAGCGCGTCGCCGCCGAAAAATACCCCAACGGACTCCCCAAGCCGCACTCGGACGACCCAACGCAGTGGCTCTTCAACGGCCACCCCAAAGGCTCCGACCATCCGCTTCAGGTCGCCGTCGCCCGATTGGTCGGCTACCGCTGGCCGCGGCAGACCGGATCGAGCTTCCCGGACTGCCCCGCGCTCGGCCCTGATGGCCTCGAAACGCACGCCAACGGAGACGGCATCGTGCCGCTCGCCTCGATCGCCGGAGAAGCCTCGGCCACCGACCGCCTGCGCGCTCTGCTCGCTGACGCCTACGCAGGCGAATGGTCCGCGGCAAAGCTCAAAGACCTCACAGGCAATTGGGACTCGCTCGAGGACTGGCTCCGCGACGGCTTCTTCGAGGAGCACTGCAAGATCTTCCACCAGCGGCCATTTGTCTGGCACATCTGGGACGGACGCAAGGACGGATTTCATGCCCTGGTGAACTGCCACAAACTCGCCGCGCCCAACGGCGAAGGCCGGCAGACGCTCGAAAAACTGATCTACACTCACCTGGGCCACTGGATCGAGCGCCAGCAGGATGAAGTGAAGACCGGCAAAGAGGGCGCGGATGCGCGCCTCACCGCCGCTCTCCATCTCAAAGGCGAACTTGAAAAGATCCTCGCAGGCGAAAAACCATACGACATTTTCGTGCGCTGGAAACCGCTCCACCAGCAGCCCATCGGCTGGGAGCCGGACTTGAACGACGGCGTGCGGCTGAACATCCGCCCCTGGCTCCAGACCACGCTGGCGCCCGTCACCAGGCCGAAGAAGGGCGCCTGCTTGCTGCGCGTGACGCCCAGGATCAACTACGGCAAAGACCGCGGCAAAGAACCGCACCGGCCGAAGGAAGATTTCCCCTGGTTCTGGAGCTGGGACGAGCGCGCTGAGGACTTCCTTGGCGGCGAAGATTTCGACGGCGCCCGCTGGAATGAACTGCACTATTCGCTTGAGAAGAAAGATCAGGCGCGGAAGATGAGGAGGAACCATGCAACCACGCACGGATGAGGAACTGCTGGCCATGCTGACCGATCTGGAATCAGACTGCGTCGAGCGCAAAGAATCCTTGAAGGGCGATGCGCCGGCGAAGGTGCGGGAGGCGGTATGCGCCTTTGCCAACGATCTGGCCGGACACGGCACGCCCGGCGTGGTCTTCCTCGGCGCACGCGATGATGGCAGACCGGCGGAAGGATTTGCCGTGACCGATGAGTTGCTGCGGCAACTTGCCGACATCAAGACCGATGGCAACATCGTTCCGCCGCCAACTCTTTTGGTGGAAAAGCGCAACCTCGCCGGCGCTGACTTCGCCGTGCTTACCGTTTGGCCCTGC
>JAKART010000283.1 GCA_021819255.1 Acidobacteriota bacterium | reverse complement strand
TTCCGATCTGGATGTACCGCAACGGATCGCTGGTTGTGCTGGCTGATCCGGTCAATTTCATCACTCACTTCACAGGCGACTGGGCTCTCTGGCTTCTGCTCGTCGGCCTGGCCATCACTCCGTTGCGCCGTTTATCCCAGGGAGCAGGGTGGCAGGGTCTGCATGGGCTGGTCCGATTCCGCCGCATGGTTGGCCTCTATGCCTTCTTCTACGCTACCCTGCATCTGCTGACCTACGTGCTGCTGTTCAGCGGCTACAACGCTCCGGCGGCGTTTGCCGGTTTGGAAGCCGGGCGCCTGCTGGAGCCATGGCGTCAGTTGCAGATCATCTGGCCGGCGATTCTGGATGACGTGCAGAAGCGGCGGTTTATCCAGGTAGGGTTCGCGGCCTGGTTGATTCTATTGATGCTGGCTGCTGCCGCTGCCCGCAAGGCTCTGCGCGCCATCGGGGGAAGGAATTGGCAGCGGCTGCACAGGCTCGTCTACCTGGCTGGAGCTCTGGCCTGCGTGCATTACTGGTGGCTGGTAAAGACCGGCGTGCGCACGCCCTGGAAGGTGACCGCCGTGCTGACCGTGCTGCTGGGCATCCGACTGGGGCTTCGGGTGAAAAGGCATGGCGGCATGCCTCCTGACCTACGGAAGAATGAGAGTCGGGAGGCGACCGGGATGCTGACATAGCAACCGGCATCGTTACGCTGATAGCTTCTCCGCGTTGCCAGGTTCCCGAAACGATGCCGGAGGCGTATTCGTTGGGGAAACTCCCGTACGGGCCGTAGCGCCGGAATACGCCTGCAAGGAAACCGCTGCAGGCGCAAGGGTCATCCGCGCGAGGCCGCTCAGGCTGCAACCCACGGCTCCATTTCTCTGCCAGGCGGGAGGGTGAGTGCCAAGCTGGCCTTCCAAGATTCGCCATCGATGGCCGGCAAAAGACGCAGACGCCGCGGCATGCGGTTTTGAACGCGCTTCGACCCTAGACCATTTTCCCTGATGATGGGTGTACGGAAGCGGGCGTTCAGTGGCGTTTTCATTGAGGAAAACGCCCACAGGAGTCGTTCCCCTTGCTTACACCTTCAGGGAAAATGGTCTATGGCCAAGGCCCTTACTCGGTGATGCTCTCGAACATCTCCGTGGATGGCGTTGCGGGTTGAGGAATCACCGAGGCGGCCAGGAGGTATCGCTCCTGCCCGCCATGTTCGTCGAAGATGGGACGAGAGCGCTCCATCAGCGGAGTCTGTGTGGTGTGGGCTTGCATGGCCTGGAGCTTGTAAGGCAGAACCGAGCTGACATCCAGAGTCAGCGTCCATGGAGCGGGAATATGGCGAAGTCGTCCCTCGACAAAGAAGCTCATCGTCAGGTAGTAGAGACGCTGCGGGGTGTAAAGATCGCCCAGGTCAGGGAAGCGTTTGGGTGAGCCCGCCCAGTGAAAGGCAGCCGTGGTGGCGGCCGAGACTACCGTGTGGTCGGCGTGGGTGTTCAGGCCACCGTCCCCGCCGAAGGTGATGAGGACCTGGGGGCGAAGAATGCGAATTCGACGGACGATGTCGGCGGCCAGCCTGGAGATGGGCTGGTGCTCAAGCTGGCCGTCCTGGTAGTCCAGAACTTCATGATGGCGCACCCCCAGGATCTGGCAGGAAGCGGCGAACTCGGCGCGGCGGAGCTGGCCGAGTTCCTGCGCCGAGGAGGCGGCGCCGCGGAAGGAGCCGGCGCTGCCGTCGGTGAGGCAGACAATGGAGGTTTCCACCTGGCGCAGCGAGGCCAGCGCAAGCGCTCCGCCGAAGGCGAAACACTCGTCGTCGGGGTGCGCGGTTACGCAGAGAAGTCTTAGTCCCATGCGGCAGTCTCCTTTTCTCCAGCGGCTCCGCGATGGCCGGCAGCCTCTGGGTTGCAGTGCGGGGATCCGCGCTGTGCTGCTGCGGCCTCCCGCAGGATCAAGGCAGAATCGGCTTCGGCCTGGTCAAAGAGGCTGCCAGAAGACGGTTTGGAGGCCGGCGCGGCATTGCGTCCGGCGCGGGGCATGTCGGCAGATGTGCGGGCGCAGGTGGCGGCCAGGACGGGGGCGAAGCTCTTGCGGTGGAGAGGCGTAGGGCCATACTCCAGCAGCGCCTTGCGGTGCTTCAGCGTTGCGTAGCCCTTATGCGAGGCCAAACCGTACTGGGGATGCAGTGCCTCCAGCGAACGCATCAGGGAGTCGCGATGGACTTTGGCAATGACGGAGGCTGCGGCGATGGACAAGGAGAGTGCATCACCGTGGACCAGACTCGTCTGCGCACAGGGGTGCGAGAGCTGGGATAGATCCAGGTGCAGAGCGTCGACGAGCAAGTGGTCGGGAGCAACGGCAAGTTGCCGGACAGCCCGCAGCATCGCCAGGCGAGATGCCTGGTAGATGTTGAGCCGGTCGATGGTTTCGGCGTCGACTTCGGCGATGGCGAGATCTACGGCGACCTCGCGGATTCTGCCGTCGAGCGCCTCCCGCTGCCGGCAGGTGAGCTGCTTGGAGTCTGTAAGACCCAGGCGGCTGAGGAGCGTTGGGTTGGGTGGAAGGATGACCGCTGCGGCCACCACAGGGCCGAACAGAGCGCCTCGGCCTACTTCGTCAACCCCGGCGATGGTGAGGAAACCGTGCCGGCGGAGGGCCCGCTCCGGCGCGTCCGAGCAGGCCTGCTTGCGCAACCTGGTCGGCAGGGCGGAAGCCTTGCTCACGCCGCCGATCTGAGGGAGGGGAAGCCCTGCAGCTTTGGAGGGGATGGCCGATCCGGAGGGGATGCCCGGCTCGAGTCTCTGAGCTCGCACCTCTCGAGTGTAGATCATGTCGTGGAAGCAGGTCTTCTGGGATCAGATTGGCGCTCGCACATCGGTGGGCCGCGCGGACGCTGCGTGGATCCTAACTGAGGGGAAAAAGAAGCCTATCTCGGCCTGACCGGAACTTGCATGCCCGGGTAGAGGTCTCTCGGCCAGCGCCATTCGGGTTTGAATTCGCACGGAGAGCAAAGGGATTGAGTGTGAATGATCCGGCCTGTGGGGTACGTCCGAAGGTACTAGTGAAGGACTCGGGATTTGCCCTATGCTGACGGCAAGGCCGCAGTCTCGGCAGCAAGTAGTTGAACCAGGGAGTCTTCCCGGGAGATTTGGACCTATGCGAGTGGAAGCAGTTGGGAGGTTGCTGCTCATCGGAGTTCCTTTGTGTCTGGCGGTTCGGGGACGGGCGCAGACTGGATCTCCTGCAACAAGTTCCGCCCCGCAGGCGGCCGCAGTTCAGCCGGCCCAGCCGAATGCGGAGGCCAGGAAGTCCGAGGCTGGCGAGGCGAAGCGGGCAGAGAAGGCCAAGGCCAGGCAGGAGAAGATTGCCCGGAAGGCGGCCGAGGCCAGGAGCAAGGCGTATACCGGCCCAAACACGATCATCGTCTTGCCTCCCAAGCCGATTCTGGATGAAGAGGGCCGCCAGCGGCTGGATCCAGATGGAAAGCCCATGTTTCTGCCTCCGGTGAAGCAGCAGCGGGACAAGCACGGGCATCCGCTGTTTGACGCCCAGGATAAGCCGGTATTTCAGACGGCGACCGACCTCGGTTACGACGAGCATGGCAAGAAGATTCGCGCGCGCAAGGTGCGTCCGCCCAGGACCACGCCGATGACCATCAGCCGGGGAACGTTGACCGTGGATGGCATGATCGGCAAGGCGGAGATGAACTACCAGATCGCCGACTTCAAGTATCTGTACCTGTATGCGCCGGGGATCGGAACACTGGTTGTCTCCAAAGCGCCTTTTACAGGGGGCAAGCAAGAGAAGGGAGCCTTCAACCGGAATACCCTCACCGTGACCACAAGTGGACATGTTTTGCAACTCGCTTCCGACCAGTGGTTGCTGGGAAAGAAAGAGAAGGCAACGCCGGCTTATGTCATGGTGGACCGAAACTTCAACCTTCCCTCCTCGTTCCCGGTGGTGGGATATGGAACAACGTTAAAGTCGCCGTATACGTGGCCGGGAAGCCGGGAAAATGCTCCACTGAAGGGGGCGTTCGTTAAACCGCCCCCGGTCCCTGCGGATCTGCGGCCAGTGATGCTGCTCCAACCGTGCCCCACGGGGGAGATGCGTAAACCGGCCACGCAGGCGCTTCCCGGGCAGAAAGAGGTTGCGCAACCCTGTGTACCGATTCCAAATGGAAATGTGACGATGGCGAAGCCTTCGATCGGAA
>JAKART010000282.1 GCA_021819255.1 Acidobacteriota bacterium | reverse complement strand
CGCCTGTCCGTAGCGAATCTTCTCACGGCGTATTTTGTGGCGCTTGAAGTTGAAATCAACCTTCTGCCCGGACTTGGCTTCAATCTTGGCGGCGCGTTCCGCCTTCTTTTCCGCCAGCCGCTCGCGCGCAGAAGCCAGTTCCTGCTGGGCACGGTTGGCCTTCTCTTGTTCCAGCCGCTGCTTTTTCAAAACCTTCTTCTTGAGCTTGGGGGCATCGTAAGCGGTGTAGGCGATCTCCATCGTGGGCTTTACAGCAGGGGCTCCTGTGTCCACAAAGCCGGGAGCGATCTGGATGTAGGCCTGCGAGCGCAGCTTGGTCAGATAAGCCCGAAGAGCCGGTTGCAACTCCGAGAAGTACATCGCTTCCTGGACCTTCTCTTCGATTGCCGACAGCGGCGGAACACCTGCGTTCTGGTGGGCATCCACATGCAGAATCACAAATCCCTGCCGGGTACGGATCGGCGGCGTATTGGCGCCCACCGGAAGCGGGAAGGTGGCGTTCTCCAGGACGTCGCCCAGGGTGCCGCGCTTGAAGTCTCCCAGGTCGCCACCGGCAGATGCCGTGGGACCGCCGGAGTACTGACGAGCCAGCGCGGCAAAGTTGGAACCGGCCTTGAGCTTGCCCGCCAGATCATCGGCACGGGACTGAGCTGCGTTGATCTGGGCCTGGGTGGGATTATCCGGCGTGGGAATCAGAATCTCGCTCAGGTGCACCTCTTCCGGGACCATGAAGTCCTGCTTGTGCGCATTGTAGTAAGCAAGTTCGTCCGCATGGGTCATCTCCAGGTGGCTACCCACCTGGTCGCGGACCACCTGCTGACGGATGAGCTGTTCCCGAATGTGCTGCTTGAAATCTTCAAAGGAGACGCCCTGCTGGGCGGCCGCCTTTTCCAGAGCCTCCATCGACGGAAGGTTGTTGCGCTTGCGGATGTCGTCCAGCTCCCGCATCGTCTCCGCATCCGCGGTGATGCCCAGCTCCTTGCCTTTGGAGAGCAGCAGTTGCTCATCGATCATGTCCCGAAGCAGATTATTGAGGCGGTCATCCATCTCTGCCTGGGAGATGTTGTCCTGGCGCGCCTGCTGAAGAAGCTGCTGTTCAGCGGCCTCGTACTCGGTGCGCGTGATCACCTGGTCGTTGATGCGGGCGATCGCATCCTCCACGACCGTTCCGCCCGGCGTAATCGGCGTAGGAGCCGGCAGCGGCAAAAGCGTCAGATTGGAGGTGGGCTCGAAGTTGGTCCCCATATCCGGACCGGCGGCTTGCTGCGCCTGCGCGCCAGCCGCCGTTCCTTTGCCGGCCACAGCAGCAAGAACAAGGGTGGCTACAATGCCGGCGGCGACAGGCAACCGGTGATGGAGTTTGGTGCGTGTTAGCTTCTCGGTCATCCGTTCCTTATGCAGATACACTTGTACTCGGTCCGCGCCCATCTGCCCCATAGAGATTTGACTGCGCAGCGGGGTAAGAGTTATCTGACTCCCCTATTCTACCCGCGCGGAAGCTCTTGTGGGCAATTTGCCGGACGCGCTGTTGGACAACGATGCCACGGGCTCCGGGCCGGGGCGGAGGCTGTTTCGGGACGGACCGTTCGCCTCGATCGCCGGTGCCGGCTACCGCGGCGATGCTATACTCCGTCCAATAGAGGGGTTCTGCCCGCAAGCAGGTCCTGCCGTTGATTCGCCTGAGGTTCTCTCACTTCCATGATCTCTTCTCCAATGCGTCGAGCGCTGTTTTCGGCCACGATTTTTTTGACGGCCTGCGGTTTTGCAGGATCTCTCGCCGGTGGCCGGGTGGCTGCGCAATCCGCTTCCGATGAGTCGCAGTTGCGCAGCTCGATGAAGCAGTTCACCAGCGTCTACGCCTTGGTCGAGTCCAACTATGCGGACAAATTGAGCCAGGATCAGGTGGACAAGACGATCTACGACGGGGCGATCCCGGGCATGCTGCACGTGCTGGACCCCCACTCCAACTTCTACGATCCCAAGGCCTATGCGGAGATGCGCCAGGAACAGAGCGGCAAGTACTTCGGCGTCGGCATGCGGATTGTGGAACAGAACGGCAAGGTGGTGGTGGTGGCGCCCATTGAAGGCACACCGGCCTTTCGCGCCGGCATCCGGCCCGGCGACGTCATCCTGGCCGTGGATGGGAAGCCGATCGGCCACATCAGCACAACGCAGGTGGCGAATCTGCTCAAGGGGCCACGCGGCACGCACGTTTCCGTTTCCATGTCCCGGGAAGGGTTTGCCAAGCCGCTGGAGTTCAACCTGGTGCGGGAGGAGATTCCGGACAAGTCCGTACCGCTGGCGTTCATGATCCGGCCGGGAATCGGCTATATCCGAATCACCGGCGAGATGGAGACCACCTCCCAGGAGGTGCAGGATGCGCTGAACAGCTTTGGCCCCAATCTGAAGGGGCTGGTGATCGATCTGCGCGACAATCCCGGGGGGCTGTTGAACCAGGCCGTCGATGTCTGCGACAAGTTCCTGCGCAAGGGCCAGGTCGTGGTCTCGCAGCGGGCCCGCAAGGGCGTCTTCCCGGATCAGGTTTACACGGTGCCGACCGGATCCACCGCAACCTACCCAATTGTGGTTCTCGTGAACCGCAACACCGCCTCTGCCGCGGAGATCATCTCCGGCGCGTTGCAGGACCATGACCGCGCTCTGATTGTGGGTGAGACCACCTTTGGCAAGGGACTGGTGCAGACCGTCTTCCCCATTGCCGAGGACAGCGGCCTGGCTCTGACCACCTATCACTACTACACCCCCTCCGGACGGTTGATTCAGCGGAACTACGATGGAGTTTCGCTCTATGACTACTACTACGTGCGCAACGACGCCTTGCCTGCCAATAACACCAACAAAGAGGTGGAGCACACCGATGCGGGGCGAGTGGTCTATGGCGGGGGCGGCATCACGCCGGATGAGCGGATCCCTGAACTGAAGAGCGATCACTTCCAGGACGAGTTGTTGATGCACTATGCGTTCTTCGACTTCAGCAGCCATTACCTGGCCAACCATACCGTGAGCCGAGATCTGGTGGTGGACGATGCGCTTTTGCAACAGTTCAAAGATTATCTGAAGGCGCAGAAGATTCCATTCACCGATAAAGAGTTCGCCGACAACCTGGACTGGGTGAAGGTTCAGATCAAAACCGAGTTGTTTACCTCTCAGTTTGGCCAGGCGGCCGGGGATGAGGTCATCACCGAGTGGGATCCACAGGTGAATGCGGCGCTCTCGTACATGCCCCAGGCGCTCGCCTTGGAAAACCATCAGCTACCCGGCGAACAGAAGGTGCAGACAGCCAGCGCCAAATAGCCGAAGCGGCGGTAGGCGGCGGAACCCGGTTGAGAGGTGCGGGGTGCGGGCCAACCAGCCGCGGCCGTGCTGGAAGGCGGCTGCGAAGTCTTCTGTCTGCAATTGTCCCGAACCGGTTCACGGCTGCAAACAGGGTTTCTCGCATCCGCTTTGTTCCTGTGAGCGCGGCGCTGGCAGGCCGATCAGCAATCAGATGGAAGCTCGATGGCCAGCGGCTGCACTGGAGCGGGAGACCGGGATCGAACCGGCGACATTCAGCTTGGGAAGCTGACGTTCTGCCACTGAACTACTCCCGCCTACAGGATCCCCTGTTCAGGTCAGGGATCGATGCCGGACAAAACAACTGGCCACTCAGAGTATCTCCCGGACGGCGGAAAATGGCAATCGTCCGAGGCTTCGTTCCGGCGCTTCCGCGCGGCTTTTCGAACGTCATCCCTCCGGCCGGATCATTGGCCGCCTTCCCTCAGTTTCCGCCGCCCTGTCCGTCGTCATCCTTGTCCGTCTTGCCGTCGCGCGGCGCGTACGGATGCAGGAGCAGATAGGGAACGGGCTTGTCGCCCATGGCCTGCTTCCAGAGGATGATGTTGAGTTCCCGGACCGGAGCCCGGTCCTCATGGTCGAAGTCCATGCGGGCCGACTCTTTGGCTGCATAGGAGCGCACGGTGTTGGCCTTGTAAATGAGACCGTTCTTCTGGTTGCGATCATCCGCCTGATAGGGCGGCTGATCGCCGGCGCCGCCGAACTCCGGCGATTCGAGCGGGGCAAGAGCATCGTTATTATTCATCGGCGGCGCCCCCAGCAAGGTGAGGATCGTATGCACGGTGCTGACCGTGGTGTAAAAACGGCTATCCACAAAGGGTTTGGCGGGGTGTGGAGCGTACT
>JAKART010000281.1 GCA_021819255.1 Acidobacteriota bacterium | reverse complement strand
AAACGGGCTCCAACCGCACTTTGTCTTCATGGCTTCGCGCTGCACCAGGTGCGGCGCATCCGGATTCAGGATGGTGAGCGACCCGACATAGCCCGGCGCGATCATCCCGTATCCCTTCCCAAACCCCCGGGGCAGAAACTCGTTCACAAACCGGCCTGGATTCCAGGCACAGACCCGCGCAATCTGAGCGGGGGTAAAACCATGCTCAGCCATCAGCCAGGTGGCAAAATCCCCGTAGGTGTCCAGATGCGGGACCCCGCTTACGCCTCGCCTCTTCTCTTCCAGCGTATGAGGAGCGTGGTCCGTCGCCACATAATCCACCAGTCCGTGGCGCAAAGCCTCGATCAGCGCCAGCCGATCCTCTCTGCCGCGCAGAGGAGGATTCATCTGCAGCCACAGCCGATTCTCCTCGGTCAGCATCGAATCGTCGAAGAACAGATGATGCGGCGTCGCCTCCGCAGTCACCTTCACCCCGCGCGCCTTGGCCGCGGCGATCTTCTCCAACCCGCCTTTGGTGGAGTAATGGCACAGCTTGCCCACCAGTTCATATCTCTGGATAAGGTACAGAGCAAACTCCGTTGCCGTAATCTCCGCTCGCGCCGGCCGCCTCTGCTCATGCGTCGGCTGGCCTTGGCTCTCCCGCAGGATCACAGGGTCTTCGCAGTGGAAGCTGACGTTCCGGCCGCGATATCTGGAGATGACGCTCTCCAGCTCTTCCTGCGAGGAGAAGAACAGATCCCCCACGGAAGGCCCCATGAATGCCTTGTACGGCGCATGCCGCTCGAGCGGGTTCGTCTGCGGCCCAATGCCCGCGTACAGGGTGACATGCACTGCTGAGCTGGCCGTCAGCCGCTGCTTCTCCGCGTAGCGCCGTTCATCTACAGGCGCCACCGGATTATTCGGCATATCCGCGACCTGGGTAACGCCGCCATGGATGGCCGCCGCGGCAACACTGGCAAAGTCTTCTTTGTAAACCTGCGTCTGGCCGGCATCTTCACGGGCGTGAATATGGATGTCGCCGAAGCCGGGAAAGACGATCTGCCCACGCAGATCCAGGTCGCTTCTGCCCGCGGGCGGTCCCACGCTCTCGATCAATCCGGTCTCGGTATTGATCTCGATAGCGGCTTCAAACTCGCCATCGTGGTTGGCGAATCTGCCCTCAAGACGCAGCATATGCACTTCCCTTCCTGGTTCGTACCGCGGCCTCTCGCGCAGCGTTGATCGCATCGCGTAGCGTGCGCGCCGCCGCTGCCGGATCCTCGCAGAAGAGGATGCCTCGCGAGCTGCTGATCAACAGCCCGGCCCGACCTGCGCTTGAGCCTGGCCCCGCCAAGCCGCCTGTTCCGGCCTGCAGGCCCACCGCCACCACAGTAGCTACATCGCCGCCCTGAGCGCCGACCCCGGGCACAAGGAACGGGAGCTCCGGCGCGACGGCGCGAATCCTCCGCATCTCTTCGGGATAGGTCGCGCCTACCACCAGCATGCAGTTACCCGCGGCGTTCCACTGCGAAGCCACCTGCCCGGCGACCACCTCCCATAGCGGTTTTCCGTTGCAGTCCAGATCCTGCAACTCCCCGGCTCCGGGATTCGAGGTTCGGCAGAGCACAATGCTCACCTTGTCCGCCCTGTTTAGAAACGGCAGCAAAGCCTCGCGTCCCAGGTAAGGATGCAGCGTCACAGCGTCGAAGCCCATGGCGTCGAAGATCGATGCCGCATAGCCGCGGTTGGTGTTGCCGATGTCGCCGCGCTTGGCATCGCAGATGGTAAAGATGTCCGGATGCTCGCGGCGCAGATACTCCGCGGTCAGTTCGAGCTCTCGGAGACCCTCGACGCCACGAGCCTCGAAGAAAGCCATATTGGGCTTGTACGCCGCCGCGTAGGGATGGGTCTGCTCAATGATCCAGCGATTGAAGGCAAAGAAAGGATGCTCCTGACGTTGGAACTGGGCGGGAATCCGGTCCATCTCCGGATCCAATCCCACGCACAGCAGGGAGTTGACCTCCTCTGCTCGTCGCTCGAACTTTTCGATCGCCCCATTCATCGCGTGTTACTCGAACCCCTGCCGCTTGGCCCAGGAACGCGGTTCGCGCAGCCAATCCCGCACCAGAGCGGCTCCAGCTTCATCGATCACACCCTGCTCTACGGCGCACTGGAGCACCACGGGAAAGGTGGTCGTCACATGCAACCGCACGCCGCCATGGGCAAATGCCTCCAGCGCCTCCGGAAAGTCATAGCTGATAATGGCCAGGCAATCGCTGACCATCGCCCCCTCGGCGCGCAACGCCCCGATGGCGGCCATGCTGCTTCCCCCGGTGGTGACCAGATCCTCCACCAGCACCACGCGCCGGCCGGCGACATCCCCGCCCTCTACGCGCCGTTTGGTTCCGTGCTCCTTCGGCTCCTTGCGAATGAAGATCGACGGCTTGCGCATGGCAAACCCCAGGGCCGCGCTGTGCGGAATCCCCGCAGCCTCCACGCCCCCAATCACATCCACCGGAATCTGCCGCTCAGTAATGAGCGCCTCAAAGCCGTCAATCACCTTGGCCCACTGCTCCGGCCAGAAGGGAAAGCGCCGGTTGTCGCAGTACACCGGCGACTGGATGCCGGACTTGAAGGTAATCGGCGCCGTGGGCCTGAATCCCACACCCTGAATGGCTAATAACGCCTTGGCAACCTCACGGCTACGGAGTTCAAAGTTCATGCGCCTGCCCCTTAATCTCTTGCGCCAACCTGGGATTCCACATCGCCGCGGTAGCCGACATCACCACATCAGCCCCCGCGCGGCGGTACTCATCAAAGGCTGCTGCGCTTCCCGCGCCTCCCACTCCAATGATGGCAAACTTCATCCCCAACTCGGCGCGCAGGCGCGCCAGCCGAGAGGCCATCTCCAGGCCCGCCCACTTCACCGCGCTCCCGCAGACGCCACTACGCAGCCGGCCCTCGCCGGGAAGCGCCTGCCTGCCGGAGACATCGCGCACTTCGGCAGCAATGGTATTGATCGAAGCGATGGCGTCCACGGCGCCTCCCACTTCGCGGACAAAGGCCTGCAACTGGTCTTGATCTTTGTAGTACGCCATCTTGATCACCAGGGGTAGGCTGCCGATCTCTTCCTTGATCGCCTCCACCACCTGCCGCGAGCGCGCAATATCAAAGCACAGCAGATTCGCCGTGCCCTCATTCGGGCAACTCAGATTCACCTCCATCACCTTGACGCCGGTCTCCTTCACCAATCTCGCTCCCAGACGGAAGTCCTGGAGGTACGCGGCAGCGCTGCCGTTCTCCGGCAGCGTCGCTTGAAAGCTGCCCACCACCACCTGGCCGGGCCGAGCGTACGCAGCCGCATCCGCCATATCCGGCTGCCAGAAGTCGGGATCAAAGGAGGGCACGCCAAAAGAGTTCGTGATCGACAACGGCTCGCTGTACTCGCTGCCGGCGACCAAGGTCTGGTCGGGCTTCAAATCTCCGGCCACCCTCACCGCCAGCACGTTTGGCCAGGGATGGCAGGCCTGCCGCCGGGTGCGCACCGTCTTGTAGACGGGAATATCAAAGCCCATGTCCAGCGCCGCCTTCACAAACTTCCCATTGATCAGCGGCCCCGCAGGGATGCCAAAGGGAGCATCAACGGGATGGCCGAGAAACTGGTGGCGGGTTGGTTTGGCTGGAAAGGAGGCGGAGGTGTTGGCGAAGAGGCCAAAGGGGCCGTGCTCGAAGTTGTCCAGATAAGACTTTGCCGGGTCGTAAAACGGCTCAGAATGCATGCACCAGACCGCCTGTGTCTTCAAGTATAACCGACGCCTTTCAAACCCTCGACGCCTGTGGCCGCCGGTCTGCAAGGGGTTTGCTTGACCTTCGAATGTGCCGTGCTTAACCTGTTTTTTCGGTGGGATCTGCTGATCAGACCTTCCCGCCTACTTGCTCCGCATGTACCCCAATTGCTTCAAGCCAAGGAGACGTACCTCGGTTCACTCGCCAGAGCCGCCGTCGCAACCCAAATGACGCCCAATGATCCTCCGGGAATTGAGACCCCTGCCGAAGATCTGGACCAACCTCCAGCCCAACGAATGCAGGCCCGGTACACGCTGTTGAACCTCTTCCACGCGGCCGCGGGGTGAAGTCAGAAGGGAACTAAGCTAAGCTGGATTGGATACTCGAAAAATCTGCAACAACTCGACACGCAGAATCTCAAAAAGGCACG
>JAKART010000280.1 GCA_021819255.1 Acidobacteriota bacterium | reverse complement strand
CGTGCGCCTTATTGACCCGCAGGAGGAAAATAACTACGACCAGGTCTTCGGCGAGCGCGAGCGGCAATGGAAGCGGTGGAAGCGCCTTCGCTGGGAAGGGGATCCAACCAGCGAAAATACGCCGCTTCTGCGCGAGGCCGGCGCCTACGCGCCTCCCTCAGTTGCGCAGATCTCCTGGCCAACGCCCATGTCTATGCGGAACGTTGACGCAGAGTGCGAAATAGAGATTACCCAGAACTATCTTAATGACGCGAATGGTGGGGAGTAGCGGATGTCAAAGGGACCAATCAGGCGGGGTCAGCTTATTGCGCCTTTCGGCGTCGGCGCACTTGTAATAGTGAAAGACGGAACGTCAGCGATCGCAGCAGGGCTCGATCACTGGTATGTCCCGGAAGGCGGCGCGACGGCTGGCCAGGAAATTGACATTGAAGAGTACAAAGTGGAGGAATGGCGCCTACAAAGGGCTTTGTCCGTCAGCCAGTTCCGGCTTCCGCCAGATTTCCGGCGGCGACAGCGCGGCGTTGCCATTCCGAACACGGGACTAACAATTCCATTTTTGCGCTTCCCGACCTGGCACTTCTGCCCATTCTGCAAGTCGCTCAAGCAGCTACCGCTGTCCGCCAAGGGTACGGAACCTTGCCACTTCTGCCTGGCAGATGGCAAGCGGAACTATCTCGTCCAGGTGCCATTCATCGCGATTTGCGAGCACGGCCATATTCAAGACTTCCCCTGGAGCGAATGGGTACACCGCGCTGTAAAGCCGCAATGCAGCAGGCGGATGAGGCTCATTGCAACTGGAGGAAGCTCGCTTACAGACCAAAAGGTGGTATGCGACTGCGGGGCTCACCGAAGCCTTGCCAACATAACGCAGGCGTCCTCTGATGGCAGCACCTTCCTCACGGAATCCCTGGACAAGTCCGGCCTTGCGTATCGCTGCCAAGGCGAGAGGCCCTGGCTTGGCGATGACGCAAGGTCGGGCTGCTTCCAGCCGCTGCGTGGTTCGCTGCGAAGCGCGTCAAATGTGTACTACGCACGTGTGCATAGCGCAATCTATCTGCCCCGTGCGTCCCAGGGTGCGCCCCAAGAGCTGGTCGCCTTGCTGAAGGTGCCGCCGCTATCAACGCTCACCGGGTTGCTGCACAGCCTGGGCAAGAACATCGACGTAGACTTGCTGCGCCAGCAGCAGCGGGAGCTGCTGAGGCCTTATACGGACGCCGACATCACGAGGGCTCTCGCCGAGGCAACCGGCAATAGCAACGAGGAAGAGTGCGAGGAGTCAAGACCCGGACTCGACGAGGCGCCCGAAACCGCATTCCGGCGAGCTGAGTACGAAGTCCTGCGCACGCCCCAAAACCAGCCCGAGTTAATGTCGGCAGACGTGCAGATTTCCGAATACTCAGGGAGATTGAACGGCCTCTTATCAGGGGTAGGCCTGATCTACAAGCTTCGTGAAACTCGGGTTTTCTCCGGATTTACGCGCATATTTCCAGAGGATGAGCTTACAATCGATCATCACAAGAATGCGCTATGGCGCATGCCCCCTGCACAGCGCGATTCGTGGCTGCCGGCCAACGTTGTATACGGAGAGGGCATCTTCCTTAAGATAAACGAAGCCCGCCTCCAGCAGTGGGAATCAAGCAATGAAGTCATCGCCCTCGTTGCCCCGTTACGGGATCGCTACATTCTGGCCCAGCAGCAGAGGCGCCTCCGCCACGTCGACATCGAGCCGCGCTTCATTATGATGCACACGCTCGCCCACCTCCTGATCAACCGACTGACGTTCGAGTGCGGCTACGGCTCTGCGTCCCTTCGGGAGAGGCTATACGTGTCGAGCAATTCCAGCGTGCCTATGGCTGGGCTGCTGATATACACGGCAGCCGGGGACTCCGAAGGCACAATGGGAGGACTCGTCCGAATGGGGAAGCCAGGCTACCTCGAACCGGTCATCGAGAAGGCCGTGCGAGATGCCGAATGGTGTTCAACGGATCCAGTATGTATGGAGGTCGGCCAGCGCCAAGGACAGGGCCCGGACGCTTGCAACGGAGCCGCCTGCCACAACTGCGCGCTTATACCCGAAACATCCTGCGAACACTTCAACCGGTTCCTGGACCGGACCGTTATCGTTGGAACGCCCGACCGACGCGACCTGGGATTCTTTTCCAGGCTACTGCAAAGCTAGCCAGCCGGTCTCTTGAAAGCCATGGATATAGTCAGCAAGGAAGCCAGATTGCGGATAATGGCAAGCATCCGCAGCAAGAACACCAAGCCTGAGCGTGTTGTGCGCTCAATGCTGCACCGCATGGGCTTTTGCTTTCGGCTCCACCGTGCCGATCTGCCCGGACGGCCAGACATAGTTCTTCCGAAACATAGAAAGGTGATTTTCGTACATGGATGCTTCTGGCATCAGCATCGCAGCTGCCCGCTTGCATCCAGCCCAGGTACGAATATCGAATACTGGAAGCCCAAGTTGGCAGGCAACGTCCAGCGCGACATGCGCAACCGGAGGCGATTGCGTAAGCTAGGTTGGGCTTCGCTGGCGGTTTGGGAATGCCAGATGCGCGATGCCGAGCGCCTCAAGAAAATTCGGGTATGTAAATTTGGTGATTGATCCTGGCCATTGACGGCGGCTCCGCATACGTCTCAATAATTCAGTTCCGTGGTTGACGCCAGGCAGGGTGCAGACTACCCTAAGATTCAGTTTCATGGTGGATCAGGAGAAAAAGACAACGTGAGCCAATTCACATCATTGGAACTGTGCGCGGGTGCGGGAGGGCAGGCTCTCGGCTTGGAAATGGCGGGCTTCGATCACGCCGCTTTGATCGAGCTGGAACCGGCAGCATGCGCAACGCTGCGTCTCAACCGCCCAGGCTGGAGCGTCATCGAGGACGACTTGCGGCAGTTCAGCGGAAACCCGTATAAGGGCATTGACCTGGTGGCTGGCGGCGTTCCGTGCCCACCGTTCTCTAAGGCAGGGAAGCAGCTCGGCGCGAAGGATGAGCGGGATCTGTTCCCTGAGGCTATCCGGCTGGTCGATGAGTGCCGCCCGCAAGCAGTGATGCTTGAGAACGTGCGCGGCCTGCTCGATGCGGTCTTTGACGACTACCGGAACAAGGTTGAAAAGCAGCTTAAGAAGCTGGGCTATGTGCCCGGCTGGCGGCTGCTCAATGCCTCTGACTTTGGCGTATCCCAGCTTCGCCCGCGTGTCGTGTTTGTTGGCGTCCGCAAGGACCTGGCTTCCGGGTTTTCGTGGCCGGAACCGCTCCAAACCGAACCTCGGACCGTGGGCGAACTGCTGCATGATCTCATGAAGGCGAACGGCTGGCGCGGGGCCAAGCGGTGGCGCGAACAGGCCAACGCCATCGCCCCGACACTGGTTGGCGGCTCGAAGAAACACGGCGGCCCCGACCTCGGGCCGACCCGCGCGAAGCGCGCCTGGGCCACGCTCGGCGTCGATGGGATGGGCCTTTGGGATGAGGCCCCCGCGCGTGATTTCGTCGGCATACCGCGCCTGACACCGCGCATGACGGCCCGGATTCAGGGGTTCCCGGATGATTGGCAGTTCTTTGGCCGCAAGACGGCGGCCTATCGCCAGATTGGGAACGCCTTCCCCCCGCCGGTCGCCACCGCAGTCGCCCGTCAGATTTTTGTGGCCCTGTCCGTGAAACGCGTTTTCATGGTGGCGTGATGAAGACGGCCGATTTTGCCAAAGCCCGCAAGGCGTATCATGCCGCACTGCTCGAATCGACGCTGACCATTAACAGTGCGGGGGTGCCCAGCAATGCCGACAAGGACAGCAAGAACAGCGTCTTGATCGCCAGGGGCATCGCCGATCTTCTCCAGGCTGAAACCGGGGAGCGGATGGCGGGGCAAACATCAGGCAGCCAGTTTGAAGGCATCTGCGCTGCCTTCGTGCGCGCAACGTTCCTCAAACTGGGGCACCTTCGCCCCGGAACCTGGGACGTGCACCAGGTCGGCAGCCGCAACAGACTGGAAATCGCCAGCTATGAGCAGTACGCTCACTTGGTAGCCCTCGACCGTGCCGCCAAGAACGATCCAGAGCTGGCCGCCGCCCTGGGGAGCGACTACACCATCACCCCGGACATCGTGGTAGTGCGCAACACCGAGAACGATAGCTCCATCAATGCGCCCGCGCTCCTTGTCGATGATGACGTGACCCGGCTTGCGAGCCTGCGGAAG
>JAKART010000279.1 GCA_021819255.1 Acidobacteriota bacterium | reverse complement strand
CAGGTCCGGACACCCGGCCCGCGGACGCGATGCGCTGAAAGGATTCCAGGCAAGCGGTGCTCTGCCCTGGCCTGGATGGCTCCCGGGCACGCACTCTTGGGCACGGCGCCCGTCGGCTTAATCAAATACCGGGGTAAGAAGCTTGACGAGCTGTTCCGGTTCCACCAGGAATGCATCGTGTCCATGGACAGAGGCCATCTCCCGATAGTCGCATCGAGCGCCGGCGGCCTTGATGATGGCTGCCAGTGAACGGACATCCTCGGGAGGAAACAGCCAATCGGTGGAGATTCCTACCAGGGTCAGATGCGCCGTGATTCGGCTGTAGGCTTCATACGGACTCACATGGGCGCGAATGGGATCGAAGATGTCCATTGTCCGTGTGAGTGAGATATAGGAGTTGGCATCAAAACGGGTGATGAACTTCTCTCCCTGGAAGTCGAGATAACCGGCGATATCAAAGCGGCCGTTCTGCCCCGCCGATGTCGAGATCCAGGGATTTTCATTGCCATTCCGGTTCGGCTTGCGATTGAAACGCTGCTCGAAAAGGGGCACAGACTTGTAACTGATGATTCCCAGGGAACGGGCCAGCGCCAACCCTCCTCTCGGCGGCCGGTCCGGAGTGTAGTAACCGCTCTTCCAGTCCGGATCGAGCATGATGGCCTGACGCTGCAGATGGTTCAGGCCCAGCCCCATGGCGCCCAGCGGCGCTACGCCAATGCTGATCGCTCGCGCTACCCGGTCCGGAAACTGAATCGCCCACTCCAGCACCTGCATGCCGCCGATGGAAGCTCCAATGACCAGCTTCAAGCGGTGGATGCCGAGAAAATCGATGAGCTTGACCTGAGCCCGGACGATGTCCCGAATGTTGATCAGAGGAAACGTGGGCCCATAAACCTTGCCCGTCTCCGGATCGATGCTGGTGGGGCCCGTGGATCCGTAACAGGAGCCGAAGATGTTGATGCCGATCACACAGTCGCGTTCCAGGTCGAGCAGTCCGTTGGGCAGGAATAACTGCGGCCACCAGGTGGCGACCTCCGCCGAACCGGAGAGCGCATGACAGACCAGCACGGCTTGATCCCGAACCGCCCCACGTTGCCCATAGATCGCGTAGTGCAACGTGGGGCGAACCAGCACTTCACCGCTCTCCAGAGAGAGGACTTCGTCCAGGACAAAGTCTCCCTCCTCAACCGGCAAAGGAATGGAAGAGACTGGTTCCGTACTGCTCGTCATTCGGCTCCGTTGGCTGCGTGGATCGCTTGGTCCAGATCAGATAGGATATCGCGAATATCCTCGATTCCGATAGAGAGCCGAACCATCTCCGGCGTGACGCCGGTCGTCGCCTGCTCCTCGACGTTCAGCTGCGCATGCGTTGTCGAGGCGGGATGGATGACCAGTGACTTCGCGTCGCCGATGTTCGCGACATGCGAGAAGAGCTTCAGAGAATCAATCAATCTCTTGCCTGCCTCGTAGCCGCTGCCTTGACCCCGGCCCTTGATGCCAAAGGTGATCAGCGCGCCCTTGCCGTTCGGCATGTATCTCTGCGCGCGTTCATAGTGCTTGCTGGAGGGCAGACCCGGATAATTGACCCAGGCGACCCCAGAATGGCCGGCGAGGTGTTCGGCTACCGCCAGCGCGTTTTGGGAGTGTCTTTCCATGCGCAGGTGCAGCGTCTCCGCACCCTGGAGAAGAAGAAAGGCGCTGAAAGGAGATAGCGCTGCGCCGGTGTCGCGCAGTCCCTGCACCCTGGCCTTGAGGATGAAGGCCAAAGGTCCGAATGCGTCCGCATAGGAGAGGCCATGATAGGAGGGATCCGGCGCAACGAACTCCCGGAAGCGGCCTGAGGCCTTCCAGTCAAATCTGCCCGCATCCACGATCACTCCGCCCAGCGTGGTTCCATGGCCACCGATGAACTTGGTGGCCGAGTGGATCACGATGTCCGCTCCCCACTCGATGGGCCGCACCAGGATCGGCGAGGCGGAGGTATTGTCAATGATCAGCGGCAGGCCGTGCTCATGCGCAATGCCGGCGAGCCTTTCGATATCCACCACCTCCAGTTTTGGATTCCCCAGAGTCTCGGTGTAAATGGCCCGCGTCTTGCCGTTGATGGCCGCGCGCACCCCGTTAAAATCATCCGCGTCCACAAATCGAACGGTGATGCCCTGCCTGGGCAACGTGTAGTGAAAAAGGTTGTAGGTGCCTCCGTACAAGGACGTGGTAGAGATGATCTCTTCGCCGGCACTGGCCAGCGTCTGGATGGCCAGCGTCTCCGCGGCCTGCCCGGAGGCGGTCGCCAACCCGGCTGCGCCGCCTTCCAGTGCGGCGATGCGCTTCTCCAGCACATCGGTGGTAGGGTTCATCAGGCGCGTGTAAATGTTGCCGAACTCCTGCAGGCCAAAGAGCCGGGCCGCATGGTCAGAGTCGTTGAAGAGATAGGACGTTGTCTGATAGATCGGCACCGCGCGAGCTTGTGTCGAGCTGTCTGTGGCCTGTCCGGCGTGGATGGCAAGCGTTGCAAGCTGCTGCTTCGTCGTGGAAACTTCCTCGGGCATCGTTGACTCCTTTGTCCAACCAGTGATTGATTCTCTGCATCGCCTGCAACAAAAAGGGCTCACCATCCTCAAGGATCGTGAGCCGTTCAGAACTTGATCGTCTTTGCGCTAACGCATCAGACCGTTCCGGCACGCACCCACGAGCGTCGACACATGGACATCTCCACGTGCATTCGAGTCGCGTTGGTGCAGCAGAAGACCATGCCCTTGAGTATGCTACAGGCCATCCGGCGAATGCAACACGGAGGAAGCACGCGGGGCGCAAGCCACAGAAAACAGGGGAAAGCGCCAAGCCCCACGCCCAGCCAGAGACGCCGGCGGAGATCACTCAACCCCGCGCCGGACAAGGCCATCCACCCAGACCGGCGCCGGCTACGCAGGAGCCGATACGCCCGGCTACGCAGGAGCCGATACGCCTGATCGATCTCTCCCATCTGCCGGCTCGCCCGCCTCCGTTCCTCTTCGGACTCCAGGCCGCTCCCGCCACTCCTCCCGCCACGAGGCCGCTTGCCGGTATCACGCCCGGCCGCTCTGACCTCAACCGGCTTGCAATGCCGGTTCACCTCCGGCCTTTGGCAGGCTCGCTCTCCGGGCAGCGGAAGCAATCTCTGTTGCCGGCCTGCGGGAGCGGCGGCTGGGGAGGAAAGGCTCCGGCGCTGGGCGGCGGATACTGGAGCGCGAGATTGAGGTTTCCTTCGCAGGGCGCAGGGGCTCTTACGTTCCCCTGACGGACAAGAAATCATGCAAGGCCCAAAACGGGAAGCTCTGTCCTTGGCTCTTTGCCGTTGTCCTGCAATCGGACGCAATCCCCTGATTCGACGCGATCCGGCTTGGAGCTTGGGTGATCCCAATCTTCAAGAGCAGACCGCAGACCATCTCTCCCAACCACTGCGAAGCAGCTTGCAACGATGGCTCAGTCCTTCCCAGACAACTTGTGGATCAGGCAATTCAGCGAGTTCGGGGATGCCGGCTCGGCAGCCCCGCAGCGGGCGTCCCGACGCACTGCGTTCTTCTTCTCACAAACCGCAGCGGCGTCCAGGCGTCCAGATCATGGGATTGCCCCTCGATGGCGGATGCCACTATCGGCACCACGCATCAAAACTTCATCGGCGCGGATTGCTTTGGCCGCAGGAGCGTGCGCGGCGCAGGAAGTATACTATCCTCGGTGAACGACAAACGCTCAAGCGGATCGGCCGCGATCGCGCCGAAAGATCAACTCCCAAGACGACTGCTGAAATGAGGACTCTCGATTGGGCCCGATAAACAATCCCTGGCTTGAATTTCTGGATCTCGAGGCTTTGCCGGCGGTCGTGACATCTACATCAGCAACGCTTCTTCACCGGCATCGTTCGCCCAGGATGCGGATCCGCCGGGCCGCGCTCGTGCTGGCCGCAGCAGCCTGGATGTCCAACTCCCTGCCGGCCCAGACAGGCCCCATGGCGCCGTCCCATACCGAGGTGGCGGAAAACTCCTCCAGTTGGATCGGCTCTTCTTATATCCCCGTGGATAGCTGGATTTACACCGCTGCCTTGCGCTTGTACTACCTGGGTTATCTTCCCACGGCCTATCTTGGCATGCGGCCCTGGACGCGCGCTTCGCTGGCCTACATGCTGGAACTCTCTCAGGACGCGCTGCAATCGGTCTACGCGCCCCCGGAGGCCG
>JAKART010000278.1 GCA_021819255.1 Acidobacteriota bacterium | reverse complement strand
ACGACAAGATCCGCACACTGCCTGCCGGCGCCGGCTGTTACCTCTACAAGAACGCCGAAGGAGAGGTGATCTACGTCGGCAAGGCGAAAAACCTGCGCGCGCGGGTTCGCTCGTACTTTCTTGAGGCTGCGCAGGCCAATGCCAAGACCGGCTCGCTGATGCGCGAGGCCGTTGACCTGGAGTACATCACCGTGGCCAACGAGCAGGAGGCTCTGGCGCTGGAGAACAACCTCATCAAACAGCGCAAGCCCCGCTTCAACATCCTTCTGCGCGATGACAAAACCTACCCCTACATCAAGCTGACGCTGGCCGATCGTCATCCCAAGGTCTTCGTCACGCGGCGCGTCCGCAAGGACGGCAGCGCGTACTTTGGCCCCTACTTTCCTGGCAGCCTGGCCTCCCGCCTGGTCGATCTCATCCACCGCAACTTCCTTATTCCTAGCTGCAAGGTGGACCTCAACCGCTACCATCCCCGCGCCTGCCTGCAGTACTACATCCAACGCTGTCTCGGTCCCTGCGTGGAGGGCCTGGTGTCTTCAGGCGCTTATGCCCAGGCAGTCCGCGACGCACAACTTTTTCTGGAGGGCAAGTCCGGCGAACTGGAGGCCCGGCTCACCGAGCGCATGCAAAAGGCAGCGGAGGAGATGCAGTTTGAGCGGGCGGCCAAGCTGCGCGATCAGATTTCTACTCTCCATCAGGCACAGCACCGGCAGCGGATCGCATCCGCTGAGCAAGAGGATGTGGACGTCTTCGGCTTCCATCTGGAAAATGGAAGGCTCGCGCTAAACCTTTTCCATATGCGCGCGGGCAAGATCGTAGACCGCCGCGAGATGTTCTGGGAGGAACTGCCGGAGATCGCCTTCGGCGAAGCTCTCGATGCCCCAGATCAGGACTCGGAGCAAAATCTGGAGCCGGGTCTGAACCCCAGGTCTGAAACGACCCTGGCAGGGGTGGACCCCACAACTTCTGTTGTACCGGCAGAGACCTTGCCGCAGGACGATGCTCAACCACTGGCTTTCTCTGCGCCTGCTTTTCTCTCCGCTCTGCTCAAGCAGCTCTACCTTGACCAGACTTATGTTCCAAGAAACATCTATGTACCGGTCGACTTTCCCGATCGTCTGCTGCTCGCCGAAGCGCTAAGCCGACGCCTTGGCCGCAAGATTGAGATCGGCGCCCCGCAGCGTGGCGAAAAGCGCTCTCTGCTGGACCTGGCCGGCCAGAACGCCAAGCAGTCCTTCGACCAGCGCTTCCGGGTGCTGCAGCCGGGCCTCCAGGCCATCCAGGATGCTTTGCAGGACGCTCTTATGCTCTCCGAGCCGCCGCTGCGGATCGAATGCTTTGACATCTCCCACATTCAGGGCGCGGAGACCGTGGCCTCCATGGTGGTCTGGGAGAAGGGAGCAATGAAGAACTCTTCCTACCGCAAATTCCAGGTCAAGACGGTATCCGGCGTCGATGACTTCGCCTCCATGCGCGAGGTGGTTCATCGCCGCTACAGCCGTCTGCAGCAAGAGGGCAAGCCGATGCCCTCGCTGGTGCTCATCGACGGCGGACTGGGACAGTTGCACGCCGCAGCGGCTGCGCTTGAAGCGCTTGGCTTGGTCACCCAGCCGCTGGCCTCGATCGCCAAGCGGGAGGAGATCCTCTACCTGCACGGCCAGGAGGACGAACCGGTGGTCCTGGAGCGCCGCTCTCCGGTGCTGCACCTCATCCAGAAGATCCGCGACGAGAGCCACCGCTTCGCCGTCAACTACCATCGCAAGCGGCGCCAGATGCGCGACCGGGCCAGCGAACTGGATGAGATTCCAGGCGTGGGACCCATCACTCGCCGTCGCCTCCTGGAGCACTTTGGCAGCATCCAAGCCCTCCAGCAGACAGCCCAGAGAGATCCCGAGACGCTTACCGCAGTCGTCAACAAGCCAACCGCCGAAAAGATCCGCCTCTTCTTCGTAGCCCGCCAGGATGCAGCCTCAGCGGGCGATCTGGTGAAGATCACCCTCCGCTGACCCAGCCCTGAGAGAAGCTTCCCTCTTCAGAAGGGCAAGGTATCCTGCCCCACAGGGCGGAGAACGCACTCTGACCTTGTGTTGAGGAGTCTTTAAGCGCTCGCTTAAGCCGGTCTCTGCGCTCTCTCGACCCTGAAAGCACGCAAGGGAATTAGGATCCCGCCTCTGATTTCAAAAAAGTACCCGAATTGAGCTCCTCAAACGCACGGCGGAGCTGCTCCTGGGTATTCATGACGATCGGTCCATACCAGGCCACCGGCTCCTCAAGCGGTTTGCCGGAGACCAGCAGAAAACGGATTCCCTCCTCGCCTGCCTGAACAACAACTTCGTCGCCGCGATCAAACAGCACCAGCGAGCGGTTGTCTGCCTGCGCCGGAGGGGTCTTGTCCCACCAACCCACCGGCTCTGTCGGCACTGCCAGCGGACCAGACGCATTGCAGAACTTTCCTGAACCAGCGAAGACATAGGCAAAGGCATGGCGGGTTGTTTCCACCGGAAGCGTCTTTCTTCTGCCCGGCGGAATGGATACGTCCAGATAGATTGGATCGGCGGCGATCCCGTCTACCGGACCTTTCTTGCCCCAGAAGCTGCCGCAAACGATCCTAACCCCAGTTCCATCGTCATCTTTGACCAATGGAATCTCCGCCGACTTCACCTCCTGATAGCGCGGCGCCGTCATCTTCAGTGACGACGGTAGATTTGCCCACAGTTGAAATCCGTGCATCCTTCCATCCTGATCTCCTTTGGGCATCTCCTGATGAATGATTCCCCGTCCCGCCGTCATCCACTGCACATCGCCGGCAGCGATGGCGCCATGGTTGCCCATGCTGTCTCCATGCTCCACGGTGCCCGCAAGAACATAAGTAATGGTTTCTATGCCGCGATGCGGATGCCAGGGAAAACCGGCCAGATAATCCTCAGGAATATCATTGCGAAAATCGTCGAAAAGGAGGAACGGATCGAACTCTGATGTCTTTCCGAAGCCAAATGCGCGCCGCAGGCGAACACCGGCGCCTTCCAGAGTCGGCTTCGAAATGATGAGTTCTTTGACGGGTCGAATGGACATGGCTAGCTCCCAGAAGAAGCGGATGATTGTTCCGATCAATACTACCCCTGCATCTCAACGGAATGCACGTGGACAGGCTCGCCCATGCGCAGAAGGCTCAGGTCCACCCCTCCTAAGAGGGCAAACCCTCCGTCTGCGCTCGCGGCGGAGCAGGCGCATAGCCGTTCGCTACATACCAGAAACAGGCGGCGCGTAATGC
The DNA here is from genome assembly GCA_021819255.1 of Acidobacteriota bacterium. Lineage (GTDB taxonomy): Bacteria > Acidobacteriota > Terriglobia > Terriglobales > Acidobacteriaceae > Granulicella. The sequence goes on along the minus strand of JAKART010000278.1, from coordinate 949 downwards.
CCCCTCGACGCTTCCCACCCGGAGTCCCAACTCACGCTCCGCCTTGGCCGAACTGGCAAACATCTTCTTTCGCCCCATCTTCACCGCCTCTACCGTCGCCCGAGGCTCCTTGCCCAGCAGCTTTCCTGTCAGCATCTCATCGAAGAACGCAAACACCATCGCCAGCGCATGCGGCGCCTTCATGGTCGGGGACTTGAGACCTGTTATCTCCGCAAGCCGATCCAGAATCTGCTTCAGCGTCAGATTCTCTCCACCCAGGATGTACCGCTCCCCCACGCGGCCGCGCTCCAGAGCCACCAGATGAATCCGGGCGACCTCATCCACATCCACCAGATTTAACCCGGTATCCACATACGCCGGAAACCGTCGGTTCAAAAAGTCCACGACGATCCTTCCGGTCGGCGTAGGCTTGGCATCCATGGAACCGATCGGCGTGGTCGGATTCAGCACGATCACCTCCTGCCCAGTGCCCGCCGCCTCCAGCGCCACCCTCTCAGCCATCCACTTGGAGCGCTTGTAGTGGCCTATCATGTCAGCCTCGCTCACCGGCGTCTGTTCATCCACCACCGTGCCATCGGCCTTGAAGCCCATGGTGGCCACGCTACTGGTGTACACGACGCGCCGTACACCCGCCTGCCGCGCCAGCAGCAGCAGCTTCCGGGTTCCCTCCACGTTGGTCTGGTACATCTCGGCCGCATCCGGCGCCCACAGCCGGTAGTCGGCCGCTACATGGATCAGGGCCTCACAATCGGTCAACGCGTCAGCAAACTGCTCCGGCGCGCGCAGATCTCCAACCACCAAATCCGCACTCTTCGGCAGCCGGGAGGTGTTCGAACTGGCCCGCGTCAGCAGCCGCAGCTTGGCCCCTTCTGCTTCCGCAATCTGGGCCACATGCGCCCCCACAAACCCTGTTGCGCCGGTAAGAAAGATTCGCATAGGTCCCTGTAAG
>JAKART010000277.1 GCA_021819255.1 Acidobacteriota bacterium | reverse complement strand
CGGCGCCCCCGCAGTGAGAATCTGCTGCCGCGGCCTCCGCGGCAGTTCCTGCCGGGGCGGCGCCGGCACAGCGGCGTGTGGTGATGCCGCAAACGGGCCCACGGCCAACCTACAGTGCCCCGGCAGCGCCGCCGGGAGCCATGCGTACACCCATCTTCCAGCGTCCGCGCCCCGGCGGCGCGCCGGGCGGGCCAGGCATGCGTCCGGCTGCGGCTCCAGGGGTGCGCCGGCCGATGCATCCGACGCGTTCGTTCCCGGGCGGGCCCGGGAGTGGTTTGGCGGGTCCGGGGTACTCTCCACGTCCGGGATTTGGCGCGGGCCGCCCCGGGTTTGGCTCTCGCCAGGGAGTCTCTCCGGGAGGCTTGATGCCTGCCCCGAGTGAGGCTCCGGGACCCAGCCGTCCAGCGCGGGCTGGACAGCGCGGACGCGGAGCGCCGCGCTATGAAAAGAACAAGGAGGTCGCGCTCAAGGGATACAACGCTCCCCGTTTTGGAGCGCCGCAGATCCCGCAGGGCGAGGTACCCATCACCAAGTCCATCACCGTCACGGAGGGGATTTCGGTCAAGGATCTGGCGGAAAAGTTGAGTGTGCGCGGTAAGGACCTGATCGCGACCCTGCTCATGAAAGGGGTCATGGTAACCGTCAACCAGTCGCTGGACGGCGAACTGGTCAAGGAGGTCTCTCGCCAGTTTGGCTCCGATGCTACGGTGATCTCCGTCGAAGAGCAACTGGAGAACGAGGCCATCGAAGGACTGCTGGAGGACACCGCCAACATGGTGGAGGTGGTGCGGGCTCCGGTGGTCACCATCATGGGCCATGTGGACCACGGCAAGACGTCGCTGCTGGACGCGATCCGCTCCACGGATGTGGCGGCGGGCGAGGCCGGCGGCATCACCCAGCATATCGGCGCCTACAAGGTGAAGATCAACGATCCCAACTCGCCGGCCTTTGGACGCGAGATCGTCTTCCTGGATACTCCCGGCCACGAGGCCTTCACCCGCATGCGCGCCCGTGGGGCCAAGATCACGGACATCGTGGTGGTGGTGGTGGCGGCCGATGACGGCGTGATGCCGCAGACCCTGGAGGCGATCGACCATGCCCGGGCGGCCAAGGCGCCGATGATTGTGGCGGTCAACAAAATCGACAAGCCTGAGGCTGATCCCAGCCGGGTGATGAACCAACTCGCCGCGCGCGGCGTGCAGGCTACCTCCATGGGCGGCGACATCGAGTTCGTCCAGGTCTCGGCCAAAAAGAAGATGAATCTGGCCGGATTGGAAGAGATGATCTGCCTGGTGGCCGATACCAATGAACAAAAGGCCACCCCGGAGCGTCCGGCTGTAGGGACGGTCATTGAAGCCAAGCTGGACCGTGGACGCGGCGCGGTGGCGTCGATCCTGGTGCAGAACGGAACCCTGCGCACCGGCGACAGTTACATCGTCGGCAATACCTTCGGCAAGGTGCGCGCCATGTTCAATGACCGCGGGCAGGAGATCAAGGAGGCCGGGCCATCCACGCCGGTGGAGATCCTCGGCCTGGAGAACATCCCGGACGCCGGCGATACCTTCCTGGTGATGGCGGACCGCGACAAGGCCAAGGGCATTGCCCAGTACCGCAAGATGAAGGAGCGCGAGGCGCAGCTCGCCAAGAGCTCGCGAGTCTCCCTGGAGGGCTTGGCCGAGCAGATCAAGCAGGCTGGGATGAAGGACCTGAACCTGATCCTCAAGGGCGATGTGCAGGGCTCGGTGGAGGTGCTGGCCGACTCGCTGCAGCGGATGTCCACCGAGAAAGTTCGGGTGAAGGTGCTGCACTCCGGCGTGGGCGCCATAACGGAGTCGGATATTCTGCTGGCCTCGGCCTCCAACGCGGTGGTCATCGGGTTCAATGTGCGGCCCGACCGCAAGGCGACCGAGGTGGCCGAGCGGGAGAATGTGGAGATCCGTTTGCACTCCATCATCTACGAGCTGCAGGACGAGATTACCAAGGCCATGTATGGCCTGCTGGAGCCGGTCTTCAAGGAGAACTACGTTGGCCGGGCTACGGTGCTGAACGTCTTCAAGATCACCAAGGTCGGCCAGATCGCCGGCTGCCAGGTAACCGACGGGCTCATCCGGCGGGACAACCAGGTGCGCGTGCTGCGCGAAGGCGAAGAGGTCTGGAAGGGCAAGATCACCTCGCTCAAGCGCTTCAAGGACGATGTCTCCGAGGTGCGGCAGGGCGTGGAGTGCGGTATCGACCTTGCCGGCTTCAAGGAGATCAAGGTCGGAGATGTGATCGAAGCCTTTACCACCGAGAAGATGGCCGGCGAACTGGGCCGCAGCTCTGCTGAGATCAAGAAAGAGCGCGACCTGGCAGCCCTCAAGGATGCGCAGGATCTGGACAACAAGGCAGCTCAGGCCGAGGCGTAGGGGCTCGGCGGGAACCAAGTTGGGCTGATGGCGGAAAGATGAAAAAAGCAGTCGCAATGCTGTTGGGAGCGTGGAGCGCAGTGAGTCTGGCGCAGACGACGCAGCAGGGAAGCTGGATGCCGGACCTGACGCGGCAACAGGACTACAACTGGCACTTGTCGTCGAGCTTTGAAAAGACGGGCGGCAACGCCGACTCTCTGGCGCTGAACCCTGGGCAGACTCTGACGGTGTTGGACGCCGATGGGCCGGGGATGGTGTCGCACATCTGGTTCACGATTAACGATCGGGAACCTTACTACCTTAAGCGCATTGTGCTGCGCATGTACTGGGATGACGAGAAGGATCCGAGCGTAGAGACACCGATCGGCGATTTCTTCGGGCTGGGTCTCGGCATCTCTTCTCCGTGGCAGTCGGAAGTGCTTTCCGTGGGCAACAGCGGCGCGCTGAATTGCTTCTTTCCGATGCCGTACCGGCATCACGCGCGCATCACTTTGACGAATGAAGGCAAGGAAGCCGCAAGCAATCTTTACTGGAACATCGAATACCGGACTTACTCCCATCCGCTGCCTGCGGACACACTCTACTTCAACGCGGAATACCGGCAGGCTCAGCCGAATCATGGATGGACGAACGAATGGTACACAAACGGCGACCCTTTGGTGAATTATCACAGAAATCCAAACGGAACAGATAACTATGTATGGTTAGAGGCCAATGGGCACGGCCAGTACGTGGGCGTGACGATGTCGGTCCTGCAGAACCAGGATGGCTGGTGGGGCGAAGGCGATCCGATGTTCTTCATCGATGGAGATAAGACGCCTGTCATTGGCACCGGCTCAGAGGATTATTTTCTTGGCGCGTGGGATTTTGGCGGCAAGCCGTTCTCCTACTCGCTGTATGGAGCGCCTGTGGTGGGCAGGGAGCTGGCCGGCAGCCGTTCCAGTGTTTACCGTTTCCATCTGGATTCGCCGATTCCGTTCAAGAAGCACTTCAAGGCGACGATCGAGCACGGGAATGCGAACGACCGATCGGATAATTTTTACTCGGTCGCGTACTGGTATCAGTCGGAGCCGCACCTGCCGTTGCCGCCACTGCCTTCGATGGATGACCGGATTCCAACCTTGCAGATTGTAGGCGGCCCCGGCAACGCGCAGGCCGGCAAGCCGTCGGGGCTTACACCGAAATGAGGGCAATCGGGATCTTTCGGTCCCAACCGAACCACACAATCGATCCCTCGATCCGCCTTGCAATCCTTGGCGTGAAGAGGGTCGCCATCGGTCCTGGCTGCCCACAAAGACTCAACACGTTTCCATTCCTCTTCAGAACCCATGACGCCGGCAACAGCACAGACCCGTTGCCGCCGGCCATCCATACTCACGTCGCCGTCAACCAAAAGCATCTGCTCTTCCGTCCTCAGGATTTGGGCGCGGTTTCCTTGCGCAGCCTGCCCGTGTAGACGCGGTCGTGCGTCAGATCCAGGGTCAGGTTGCCCACGTTGGAGATCATGTCGCGGCCCAGGCTGCCTTCAAACTCGTCGTCCAGGTTGTGCTGTGCGGCGGTGGAGACGGGAACACGCTGCAGATCCACATTGTGGCCGGCCAGCCTCAGCTCCGCATCGTCCAGCAGATAGACACTCTGGGTAGCTTCGCCTCCGGCGCCGGCGCTGCGGCTGGTGGCTTGCGTGGGGTGGAGGAAGTCCGCTCGGAAGTCGCGGTAATAGGGGAGATAGAACGTGGAGGAGTTGGCGCCGGAGTCAAACAGGAAGCTGCGATGAAGACCGTGGGCGCCGCACGAGAACAGCACGTTGAGCTTCTCCATGTAAATGGGGGAAGAGGGGTTCC
>JAKART010000276.1 GCA_021819255.1 Acidobacteriota bacterium | reverse complement strand
CTGAGCTCCATCCTTTTGCGCCGCGCGCGTCTGCGTCCCACCCCTTTTGCGCCGCGCGCGTCTGCGTCCCATCCTTTTGCGCCGCGCGCGACTGAGCTCCATCCTTTTGCGCCGCGCGCGACTGCGCCCCATCCTTTTGCGCCGCGCGCGACTGCGCCCTATCCTTTTGCGCGGGGCGCGACTGCGCCCCTGGGGCAGGCGATCCCGGGAGCCACGCCACTCACCGCATCGCCAAGGGAGGCGGGTTGAATCCAAACGCCGCGTCCAGCACCGCGGCAATCCCCAGCGCGATCTCGTCCGCGAAGGGCCGGGCTGCAATCTGCACGCCGATCGGCAGGCCCTCGGCCGACTGACTCACCGGAACCACGGCGGCCGGCGCGCCCAGCGCATTGAACCACTGGGTGTGCCGCACAGCGTCCAGATACTCAACCGTCCGGCCCTCGATCGTCCACCTGCGCTCGCCATGGCGAAATGCAGCCACGGCGGCCACCGGGCAGAGCAGAACCGGATACTCCTGCATCTCTTCGAGAGTCTTCACGCGAACCAGGTCCAGCTCTGCCCAGGCATCGAGCAACTGCGCTGCCGTCAGCGGTTGTGCCGAAGCAGCCATACCGAGGAACTCCTGGAAGATGGGACTGAGTTGTTCGCGCTTGCCGCGGATCGCCGGTTCATAAAACATGGCGCCGCATTGCACAAAGAACTTCCACCACAGGCGGCGCAGCGCCTCCAGCGTGCTGGGCCGAAACGGCTGCACACGGAATCCTGCCTCGCGCAGCGCCTGAGCTGCCGACTGCACGGCGGCGCGAGTTTCGCCTGTAACCGGCGTGAGTCCATCATCCTCGAAGCAGCCAACCACGTGGGTCCGCAGCTCGTCCAGGCTGGGACGAAGCAGCGCCAGCGGAGGACTCGCCGGATCGCAGGCATAGTGCTCGCTCAACGTATGAAACAGCAGCGCCACGTCGCCCATGCGGCGGGCCATGGGACCGATGGCGCCCAGGGTTGAAAACGGCCCGATGCAGGGCGGCAGATGGCCCTGGCTTGGAATGCGTCCAGGGGTTGGCTTCAAGGAGCAGATCCCCGCAAAGTGGGCGGGCACGCGCACCGATCCTCCACTGTCGCTGCCCAGTCCGGCTGCGGACAGTCCCGCTGCGATGGCCGCCGATTCGCCGCCGCTGGACCCCCCGGGCGTCCGTTCCAGGTCCCATGGGTTGCAGGTGCGTCCATGGAGCCGGTTCGCGGTTTCATAGGCCATCAAAAACTCTGGGCAGTTGGTGGTGCCCAGCACCAGGGCTCCGGCGGCGCGCAATCGCGCTACGGCAACGGCGTCCTGGCGGGGCGCCTGGCCGCGATGAAGCAGGCTGCCGATCTCACAGCGAAGGCCGGAGACAGCAATGGAGGACTTTACGGTGACGGGCAGGCCATGAAGCGGCCCTCTGGCCCCATGCCATGCATCCAGACGCCGGGCCTCAGCCCGCACCCGCTCCGCATCAAAGTCTGCAAATACGTTCAGCGCCGGGTTCAGTTGCCGGATCTGCCACAGATGAGCCTCGGCCAGCTCCGGCACGGTGAGCCTGCCGCTGCGCAGCAACTCCAGTTGCGCGGCGGCGGGTAGCAGATGGATGGCGGAGCTGGATTCGGTCATGCTGTTGGCTCTCCAACCCGCTCCCAGCCTAAGGGACTGAATGACTTCCAGGGCAGCCAAGGAGCCTGGCCGGGAAAGAACCTCTCAACCGGAATCGCCTCCGCATCTTTCCCGCTCTACCGGCCCAGGACCACATAACTGCGGCCCTCGTATAGATGGAACTTTCCGCCCGGCTCCGCAACCACCTCCAGAGGCCGGGGCCGCTTGAGGCTGCTGTCGTTGGCAGAATCCACCGTCAGCAGCTTGTGGCCGCCCACATCGGTCACAACAAACTTTCCCCCGGCCACAAAACCGATGCCGTAAACACCCGCCTCCAGCTTCATTCCATTCACGCGGATCGGAACCTCGGTGATGAAGTAAGCCTGGAAGTTCGCCTGAACGGCGCTGGAGTAGCCTGATGTGTCCACCAGAGCCGCAAGAACGTAGGAGCCGTCCGCGAACTTCACTCCCCAGGAGTTGCGCAACTGGGTGGTGGTCGTCTGCCCGTCATAGAAGACGGTTGCCGGAATCAGGCTTTGCAACGCCGCTGGTGTTAGAACGGACCCCGTGGCTTGCGCGCTGGTCGTCAGGGGCGCAAGGGCAACTGCCAGGATCAACATTCCCTTAGCCGCTCGACTCGCAATGGATTCCGTCTTCATGTCCGCTTCTCCTTGTTTCCTGATTGTGGAGCAGTATAGACCATTTTCCCTGATGATGGGTGTACGGAAGCGGGCGTTCCGTGGCGTTTTCATTGAGGAAAACGCCCACAGGAGTCGTTCCCCTTGCTTACACCTTCAGGGAAAATGGTCTAGCCGGAGGTCGCCGCGATAATCCAATGTATCCCCGCGGATGCGGCGCGGCCTTCTCTCCTTCACTCCGAGCCGACGTGATCCGGCGCGTGCTCTCGCACGTCTTTCGCCGGATCGTCGCTCGGCGTGGAGGGTAGCCACCGATACTGGAACCGGTGCAACCCCGTGGGTTTGCCGGAGACATAACGATCGTTCCAATTCAGGCGGTAGCGAAGCAAGGCGGCGCCGGCCGGAAAACCTGCTTCGACGGAATATGGATAGGATGTCATCTCATGGAAGGGAAGCGGCGACACGGTGAACGGCGAGGAGTCCCACCAATCCATATCCTTTTCATAGCCGTCGGCGTAGAAGAAGTAATCGCGCTTCCAACCCGGTGGCAATGCGGGAAGGCGGGAGGCATCGAACTCGGCGGCAATCCCCTCGCCGCTGCCGAAGATGGCGAAGCGATTGTCGATGCGCTTCAAAAGCGGCGTCACATCGCCGAAATGCGTGTAATTGCCGGCTTCGTGCTGAAAGGGTCCGGTCAGGCTGGCCAGATTGTAGTTGTAGCTGAGATCGCCGGGGCTGGGGCCGTCGATCTCCTTGGGATAGCCTTGAAACTGCTCGGTGGCCAGGTCCAAAGGCAACTCCGTCGCGCGGAAGCCGCCTTGAGCATGACGATCGATGAGGACCTGATCCCAGTAGATCTCCAGGTTCGTCATCAGACGGATACGGCGCGTGCCTGGCGGCAGCTTGCCGGTGAGGTTCACCACGATGGTGCGCTCCAGGCCCGCTGGAAATCCAGCCCTTGCGTCGATGCGCCGCCATTCGCCGTCGGGAAGCTGCGCCTCAATATACGGGTCAATTGGCCGCACGCCGGCCTGCCACGCCGCATAAAGCGATGTCGCGCTGAAGTAATTCACATAGCCGGTCATCAGCAACCGCAATGGACCCTGGGTGTCGATCCTGCCCAGATCCAGGGTCAACGCGTGGAGGTTGGCGAAGCCATCATACGGCAGTGGAGTGAAACCGCCGGCAAACCGGTGATCCCGCCGGAGCAGTTCGTCCAGAACATCGCGTCCGGTCCCATCCCAGGCGCCTGCCGGGGGGCGCGCGTCCACACTGGCCACCACCCGGCCGGATGCAAATGGAGGGTCGTCGAGGAACCGCTCGTCCGGATTCACCTTCACGTTCTCCGGGTGGTCCACGGCCACCAGCCGTAACTGGTCGACGTAGTTTACCTCCTCCATCGGCTCCATGAAGCGCACGCTCACCTTCCCGTTCACCGGAGCCACATCTTCGCCGTCCACCTTCACCCACTCGCTGGGGCGAGGAATGTTGTGCCGCGCCGGCGTAAACCAGTGCCCCACCACGCCTGCGCCCAGCACGTCGGTGACAAACTGGTACTTGTTTCCATTCCACACAAACAACACTGGACAGGAGCTGCCGCGCCGGTCTACTTCGTTTTCCGTGATGGTTTCCGTGTGCGGCAGATTCATTTCGTCCTGCAAGACGCCTGTGGGCCACAGGATGCGCAGCAAGTTGATGCCTTCGGACTTGCCCAGTCCAATGAGAATCTGCGGCGGTCCCTGCGTCTGGTAGCCGGAAGCTCCTGTCAACTCCCACTTCTGCCACAGGCCATTGGCGAACACCTCCACCTTGGCGCCGATCCCGGTCTTGTTGTCGGCATTGCCGACCAGGGCCAGGCGTACAAAGTGATTCTTGTTCGCGCCCACGTTGCGCAGCCACACAGGCGGAGCGTTCCGCTGCGTCACAATCAGGTCGGCGGCGCCCTTGTTCTCCAGGTCAGCCGCGATCAGTCCGCGCGGAGCCTTAGATCGGAA
>JAKART010000275.1 GCA_021819255.1 Acidobacteriota bacterium | reverse complement strand
CCTCGAATCGAGAAAAGAGAACTGCATCGCCACCCAGCCGGCGAACGTCGAGAAGCGAAAGCGCAAACTCCGGATTGTCGTTGTCCAGGCGCTCGCAATCCCCCGGCGTTCTGGTAGCCAGCGATAGCTGAAGCCCGCAATCCCACAGCGACTGCGAGATTCTGCGGATGGGCTCCTTGGCCGGCTTCTCCATCCCCTTCTCGACGCAAAACAACAGATCCACATCAGAACAGGGAAAGAGATGTCCTCTGCCGTAGCCGCCGATCGCGCAGACCGCGACTCCCTTGCCCAGGGCGGGCTCTGCCTGCAGCGCTTCCGACCAGAACTGGAGGACAACGTCATCGACCAGGGCAGACCGGCCCGCCGTGGCGCGCAAACCATCTCCATTGGATTCGAAGAGGCCGCGAATCTCCGCCATTCTTCTCTCGTAGGCGCCGCGTGCAGTTACCCCCGACATTGGATCCCTCCCCTGCCGCCATGCTTCGCATCGCTGAAAACCGGGTCCCTGGCCTCAAGGCCTACAGGGCGATCTCTCCCCGCTCGTCGTTACGAATCCGGATGGCCTCGTCCACCTTGGACACAAAGATTTTTCCGTCTCCGATGCGCCCGGTTCGGGCAACGCTGATGATCGCATCCACCGCCTTTTCCTTCATCTCATCGGAGACCACCAACTCCAGTTTGACCTTGGGAAGCAGATCCACCGCATACTCGCGCCCGCGATAAAACTCCGTGTGTCCCTTTTGGCGGCCATGGCCCCGGGCCTCAAAGATGGTAATCCCCGAGATCCCAGCCTCTACCAAAGCTTCCTTTACCGCATCCAGCTTGGATGGCTGGATAATCGCTTCGATTTTTTGCATTTTTGCCTTTCGCTCCTTCCTGCGTGCGATGGATCTTATCCGCCTTCCCAGTCATAACCCTCTTCGCCATGCTGAGACAGATCGAGTCCAGCGCGTTCTTCCTCATCACTGACGCGCAAGCCTATCAGTTTATCCACTACAAATAGAATGATCAGTGTTCCCACAATGGAGATCGTCCAGGCGATCGCAACTCCGACCAGTTGGTTCAGAACCTGTGCGTGATTGCCCTCGAAGAAGCCGGTGGCTTTTCCATTGCCAAAGATCGGATTGATCAGGGAACTGGCGAAGAACCCTGTTAGGATTGCGCCCAAAGTTCCCCCGGCGCCGTGGACGCCGAAGGCATCCAGCGAGTCGTCATAGCCAAAGATATTCTTGACCTTGACCACCATCATGAAGCAGAACCCGCCGGCGATCAGGCCGATCCACAGGGCGCTGATGGGCGTGACAAAGCCGGACGCGGGGGTAATCGCCACCAACCCGGCAACCGCGCCTGAAATTCCGCCCAAAGCCGACGGCTTACCATTGCGCAGCCACTCAGCCGCCGACCATCCAATTGCCGCTGCGGCGGCTCCGAACTGCGTTGCGATAAAGGCCGAGGTCGCCAGCCCGTTGGCCGCCAGCGCGGAGCCGGCGTTGAAGCCAAACCAGCCTACCCACAGCAAACAGGCGCCGATAAAACTCAGCACCACCGAATGCGGGGGAAACGCCTTCTGCGGAAATCCAATCCGTTTCCCCAGAAAGATCGCCGTGACCAGCGCGCTGACACCAGAGGTGACATGCACCACCGTGCCCCCAGCGAAGTCCAGACACGGGAACCTGCCGGCGAGCCCCCCGGCGCCCACCGCGCTTGCATTCAGCAAACCACCCACGCCCCACACCATGTGCGCCATCGGGGAGTAAACCACGATCGTCCAGAGGATCATGAACACCAGCATGGCGGAAAACTTCATGCGTTCCGCAAAGGCTCCGGTAATCAAAGCCGGAGTGATGATGGCGAACATGAGCTGATAGACCATATAAGTCTGGAGAGGGATGGTCGGCGCATAGGCCGGATCAGGCGCCAGACCCACGCCATGCAGAAAAATGTTATGCAAGCCCCCAATGAAGGCGTCTCCGGTTCCGAAAGCCAACGAATAGGTCACCAGAGCCCATAACACCGTCACCACCGCCATCATGGCGAAGGTCTGCATCATCGTGCCCAGAATGTTCTTTTTACGCACCAGGCCGCCATAAAAAAGCGCCAATCCAGGACCGCTCATCATCAGCACCAGCGCGGCGCTCACCAGCATCCATGCATTGTCGCCCGCGCTTTGGGCCTTGGCGATCGCAACGGCGTTCTGTGCTGCGCTCTTTTCCAGAGCCGCAATCCGGTCCGCCTGGCTTACGGCCGGAGCCTGCGCCACGGCTACCCCGGCAGCCAGTCCACAGCAAAGCAACCACCCTGCCAGCCACTTCACAACTTCTCTCCGTCTCATGGCAATCTCTGCCCTGCCTCCCTTGAATCTTTCGCTTTGTCCTTCATCCCGGCGGGGCTTTGGCTCCCCGCCGCCGAACCACACCTTTGGCGCAGCCCACCGCAGCCGCCGCGCGCTCTGCGGAAATCCATTTTCCCGTTTAATACTCATTCAAAAAGACTTATATGCCATAACGAAGCTTCGCGGATCTGATTCCAAGCCGATCCAGGTACTTGCGACGCCGGTTTTTCCAGTTTCCTTAGTCTATAACCATTCCAGGTCTCCATGAGAAAGAACCCAGATCTCTTCAGGGAGACATTCCGACGAGCAGGGAGACATTCACCCGGTGTACGCCCGCGGCTTTGGTCCTGGGGTGTGGAGAGCAGGCGCCAATCTCCGCCACAAACATCAACCGGGGCGCGCCGCCGCTGGCTGAAACCCCATTCCCCTTCGCTCACAGCTTGCGTTACTCTTTGGGGATGTCCAATCCATGGCTTCATCTCCGCTGGTCAGAGGAGCCGGTCACGCAACTCAATCCTCTTCTCCGCCGTCAGTTCGTCTCCGGGACGCAGTGTATGCTGGCTCGCCTGGAGCTCCGGAAAGGCTGTACCGTCCCCCGTCATCAGCACCACCACGAGCAGATCTCTTCCGTCCTGCGTGGAGCGCTACGTTTCCTGATGGGCGAAGAGGGTGCAACGGTGGAGACGACGGTACGCGAAGGCGAGGCTCTGGTGATCCCCGGCCATGTTCTCCACGCCGTCGAGGCGTTAGAGGATACGCTCGTTCTGGACGTCTTCGCCCCTCCCCGCACGGACTGGATCGCCGGCGAGGATGCGTATCTGCGCTGATGGAAAAGTTGCTGTATCTTGTTGACGCAGGTTGAGGATCACTTCTCCCGCAACGGGGGCATCCGGACCGGACGCGGGAGGAGATAAGGAGTATACCCATGACGGATCTGGTCAAGCGTCAATTAGCCCAATCCATCGCCACCATGACTCGCGTCCTGCGCGATGAGAGCATTCATGCCGCCGTCGTCTCCGCAGCCCACATCATTACCGATGCCTTAAAGGCGGGACATAAGCTGCTGGTCTGCGGCAATGGAGGGTCGGCCGCCGACGCGCAGCATCTGGTGGCGGAGTTTGTCGCCCGCCTTACCGTCGACCGGCCTGCTTTGCGCGCCGTGGCCCTTACCACCGACACCAGCATCCTGACCGCGATCGGCAACGACCACTCCTATGACAACATCTTCGAACGCCAGGTAGAAGCACTTGGCCAACCCGGAGACGTGCTTCTGGCGATCTCCACCTCCGGCAACTCCAAGAACTGCGTCAAAGCCCTCAAGCAGGCCAAGCAACTGGGCTTGCGCACACTGGCCTTTACCGGCAACCAAGGCGGCGCCATGAAGGATCTGGCCGAGCTCAATGTCATCATACCCTCCCAGACCACCATGAACATTCAGGAGTGCCACCTCGCTCTGGAGCACATCCTGTGCATGCTGGTGGAGCGCTTCACTTTTGGAGAAGAGTTTGGTGAGCGGCCCAGGCTGCTCTCGGAGTAGATCCTTCAGACTCCGGCGTGATCCTCCATCTCCGCCTCTTCAGCTCCCGCAAGGATCCCCATCTCCGCATAGATCGGGCGCATCGCCTTGCGCACCGCCGGGAGCTGGGTGGTAAACCACAAAGAGCCAAGCACACACATCGACCCGTTCAACATCACCGTATGCGGCGCGCCAAAGTGATGCGCCAGATACCCTGCCAGCAGACTGCCAAATGGAGCCATGCCCACAAAGGCCATTGTGTAATAGCTCATGACCCGGGCGCGCTTGTCTTCCGGCACCAACGTCTGTATCACCGTATTGCTGGCAGCCATGCCTTGCATCATGCCAAAACCCACCACCATAAGCAGCAGCATCGACAGCCAAAGCACATGGGAGAAACCCAGGAGAATCAGAGAT
>JAKART010000274.1 GCA_021819255.1 Acidobacteriota bacterium | reverse complement strand
CGCTGCATTGAAGTTCCCACGAAGATTCGGAAAGGTCCATGCCTCACACTCTGCTCCTCATCGACGACAATCCCATCCAGGCTGCGACTCGCCAGACCATTCTGCAGAGAGCCGGCTACGCTGTGATCGCTGTTCTCAGCCCGGAACGGGCCCTTGAGCAGCTTCGCCGTCAGAATCTGCCCGGTGACATCGACCTGGTCATTACGGATCACATTATGCCGATCATGAACGGCGCGGAGTTCGTCACCCAGTTGCGGGTCTTCGCTCCTGCCCTCCCCGTGCTGGTCATCAGTGGCCTGGCCGAAGCGCAAGGAGAGTATCAAGGCTTGAATGTGGACTTCCTCCTGAAGCCTCTGCTTCCAGAGAACCTTCTCTACCGGATTCAGGCTCTGCTTGAATTGCATGGCTCGGCGGTGACGTGACCGCCAGGCCGCAACAGGCAATTTCCATCCACGGCGCCATGGCTGCAGCACAGCGGACCATGGACCCATTCAGCCATGCATCCTCCGCAGTGACCTCAATCACGATCCGGGAAACCACCGAACTCTATTCTGTCCCTGGGCTTACGCGTGCGTCCCTGGGCGTATTCCGTACCTGTGCGGATTCTGAGAGAATAGATATTGAAGGAAGTGTCCATTCATGTCCCACCCTATGCCGTTTTTCGGCAGCGCCTCTCTTCTCCTGGCTCTGGGGCTCTCTATTTATGCGTTTCTGGCAGGTGGTTTCTCTTTGTGGGCCATTGCCGGTGGACGAGCTCTTGCCGTGGCTCCGGAACGCATTCGTGAAACCTCTCGACGTGCGGGGATCGCCAGCTTCATCGCCGTCTCTTGCGCCGCCTTTGCTCTGATCTGGGCTGCCTTCACCAACGACTTCTCCGTCGACTACATCCTCCATCACACCAGCCGCGACCTTGCCTGGTACTACAAGTTCTCTGCGCTCTGGTCGGGGCAGGAGGGTTCCCTGCTCCTGTGGGCATGGCTGCTCACCGGCTACGGCTTCATCCTGCGCCTGCGCCACAAGACAGACATCACTCTGCACGCTTACGCCTCCACCATTCTGGCCGGCGTCCAAATCTTCTTCCTGCTGCTAGTGGTCTTTGCCGCACCGCCCTTCGCCATCGTTCCGGGCGGCGTGGCGCCGGCGGACGGATTCGGCCTCAATCCGCTGCTCCAGTATGCGGAGATGGTCATCCATCCCCCCATGCTCTATCTCGGCTACGTTGGCTTCTCCGTTCCCTTCGCTTTTGCGCTGGGGGCGCTGATGATGCGCTACCCGGGCGAGAAGTGGATCGCGATTACGCGCCGCTGGACGATGATTACCTGGCTGTTTCTTACCTGCGGCATTCTTCTCGGAATGCACTGGGCCTACGCTGTCCTGGGGTGGGGCGGATACTGGGGATGGGACCCGGTGGAGAACGCATCCCTGATGCCGTGGCTTACCGGAACCGCCTTCCTGCACTCGGTGATGATGCAGGAGAAGCGTGGCATGATGAAAACCTGGAACGTATGGTTGATCTTCGTAACCTTCATGCTCACGATCCTGGGAACCTTACTGACGCGTTCCGGACTGGTGAGCTCCGTGCATGCCTTTGCGCAAAGCTCCATCGGCAACTGGTTTATCTGGTTCCTGGTCATCGTTACGGCGGTCTGTATCTTCACCTTTCTCTATCATCGCGATCATCTGCGCGCGGAAAATCATCTGGAATCGCTGGTCTCCCGCGAGAGTTCCTTCCTGTTCAATAACCTCGTCCTGCTGGCGGCCTGCTTCACCGTGCTCTGGGGTACGCTGTTCCCCGTGCTCTCCGAGTACGTTCAGGGCTCCAAGGTCACCATGGGAGCTCCCTTTTATAACCGGGTAGCGGTTCCCATCGGCATCTTCCTTCTCTTCCTGACCGGAGTAGGTCCGTTGCTGGCCTGGCGATCCACCTCGTTGCGCGCCATCCGCCGCAACTTCATCATCCCCTGCATCTCCATTATCGTTACCGCGATCGTCCTGGTTCTTGCGGGGGTGCGTCCATGGTCCAGCGCCACACGGGCGGACGGCGCCGTCGCCTCCAACATCTATGCCCTGGTATGCATCTCGCTCAGCGTCGGGGTGATTACCGCGATTGCAGCCGAGTTTCTGCGCGGCGCCAACGTCGTCAGAACGCAGACCGGCAAGAATCTGATCCAGTCCACCATCCTGCTCACCCGCAGAAATACTCGGCGCTATGGCGGCTATCTGGTTCACTTTGGCGTGGTCCTTATGTTCATCGGCCTGGCCGGCTCCGCCTTCAACCAGTCCAAAGAGGCTGAGATGAGCTTCGGTGATTCGATCTCTCTGGACGGCTACAGGATCGTCTGCCAGTCTTACTCGGAAGATTCCAATCCCAGCTACGACTCCCAGTTCGCCTTGCTGGACGTCTTCCATAACGGCAGGAAGATTGTGCGCCTGGCGCCGGAAAGGCGCGTTTATTTTGTCAATACGGACCACGCTCAGCCGTCCACGGTCGTGGCCATTCACTCCACGCTGGAGAATGACCTTTACGTGGTCTTCGAAGGCACCAATCCGGACAATGACCGACCCATCATCAAGTTCTTCATCAATCCGCTGGTCAACTGGATATGGATGGGGCTGGTCGTCGTGGTCTTCGGCACCTTCGTCGCCCTGGTTCCCAAACTCAAACCCCCTGCGCAACGCCTGGAGGTTACCTTCTCCGCCCCGCCGGATCTGGCGCTTGGCGGGAACCTGCAGAGGACACCCTCACCCTTGAGATCCCCCGAGGGCCCTCATGTATAGGCGCTCCCTGCAGCTTCTGATGGTCGTCTTTGTTGCCTTTACCATGCTTGGCGCCACTTCGCCTTCGGCGCGCTTCCAGCGCCTGGGCCATGACCTGATGTGTACCTGTGGCTGCAGCGAGATCCTGCTGGAGTGTAACCACGTGGGCTGCCCCAACTCCACAATGGAGATCGCCGACCTTCGCGCCCAGCTCAACACGGGAGCTTCCGATGCCGACATCTTCAAGTTCTTCGTGGCCAAGTACGGCCCCACCGTGCTGGCGGAGCCGGTGCGTGGCGGCTTTGATGATGTCGCCTGGGTTGGCCCCTTCGCCTTTCTGCTGCTGGGCATCGTGCTCGTCCTGGTCCTGTTGCGCCTGTGGAAAAAACGGCACGCTCAACTCGCCTCTGCGGCCGCCAATCCCCCCCCCCAGGCCGCCGCTGCTCTGCGGGAGCGTATCCGCAAGGAAACCCGCTACGGCGAGTAGTCTTTTCATCGATTGGCCAAGCTCCGCAGCCAGAAGTTTCCACCTCCACCCAGGGAGTACACTACGGGGGTCATTCTGATGCTGGATCCCTTGGCTCCATGACCCGCCTGGAACTACTCACGATCGTTGTGGGCCGTGCGCGCAGCAACGGCTTTGAGTTCCGCCGCTGGTACACCAGCCGGCTTGGCCTTCCCTGGATCAGCGCCGAAGCGGCCCTCACCCTGCTGGACCAACAGCGGCGCTACTACGCACTCTTGTTCTCCCATGAATTTGCTCATGCCTTTTGGAAGGCTGGTGAGGAGATCACCTTTGCCGTCCCCGCTCAGGCTTTTCAGCGCCCTATGCCGGACGGCACCATTCAGACGGTGCAGCGCAAAGGCTTCATCCGCCGCTCCGCCCGGCGCGATGCCTGGCGCTACCACCTGCGCGAGATGGCCCTGGCTGAAGAGCCGCTCCGCTACCTACGCAAGTACTTAAATGTGGAAGAGGATCTGAGCGAAGAGATCCAGATGGCCAAGGCTGAAGAGCGTGACGCAGCAGCGTCTTCGACCAGTCAAGCGGGCAAGCCAAAGCGTGCGAGTACAGATGGAAGCCCCGCCGTTGGGAGCGGAAGGGCCAAGTCGTCGCCGGCAAGCTCTACGCCCGGAGACCGCCGAGTCAAGCCTCTGCCGCGGCCGATTCCCACGGGTACACCCGCCTTCCTCCTCCGTCCCCCGAAATAGCCTGGCGGGGTCAAGCCAGGAAAGAGACCCGTGGAAGGAAGGGCTTTACCCTTACAGATAGAGTCCTCAGGAGCGGTTGCCCTCGGCCCCTCCCTTCCACCCGGAGGACAAGGTTTTCAGGGAGGGTATGTCCAGACAAGGCGGGAGGGCTCGGGGAGAGATGGGCGGAGAAAGCGATAGACCATTTTCCCTGAAGGTGTAAGCAAGGGGAACGACTCCTGTGGGCGTTTTCCTCAATGAAAACGCCACGGAACGCCCGCTTCCGTACACCCATCATCAGGGAAAATGGTCTAGCCTCCGTGGG
>JAKART010000005.1 GCA_021819255.1 Acidobacteriota bacterium | reverse complement strand
TCTCATATTGGCCAGGGACGGTGCCCGATCGTGGACACCTGGTGGCAGACGGAGACGGGCGCGATCATGATTGCGCCGCTACCGGGAGCGATAACGGCCAAGCCGGGCTCGGCGACACGGCCGTTTTTTGGAGTGGTTCCTGAGATTGTGTCCCCGCAGGGGGCTCCGCTGGGGCCCAACCAGGGCGGGCTGCTGACCATCAGGCGGCCCTGGCCGTCGATGGCGCGCACCATCTGGAAGAATGCGGAGTTGTACGAGAAGACCTACTTTCCGCTGGGGCCGGGAGTCTACGTTACCGGCGATGGAGCCCGCTGCGATGAGGACGGGTACTACTGGCTGATGGGCCGGTTGGATGATGTGATCAACGTGAACGGGCATCGGCTGGGGACGGCCGAGATCGAATCCGCGCTGGCGGGCCACCCCGGCGTGGCGGAGGCGGCCGTGGTAGGCCGGCCGGATGAGTGGAAGGGCCAGGCTGTGGCAGCGTTTGTGACGCTCAAGGAGAGTGTTGCGCCCCGGCCGGAGATGAAGGAGGAGCTACGCCAGTGGGTGAGCCAGCAGATTGGTCCCCTGGCCCGGCCGGACGACCTGCGTTTTGTAGAGCGTTTGCCCAAGACGCGTTCGGGAAAGATCATGCGCCGGCTGCTGCGCGAACTGGCCGCGACGGGAACCGTGAAGGGAGATACGACGACGCTGGAGGACGGCAGCGTGCTGGAACTTCTGGGCGAGAGCGGGGAGTGAACAGTTTCGTCAGCCGGGCAGGCTGGTTCGGTCGTGGACCTGCCGGCCGAGCTTGCAAAGAACGAGATGTTGGGCGCCGGCGCTCGCTGCCGTCGAGGGAGCGGATGAGGGCTCGCCGTGGCGATTTCACATAGGAAAGCGCCTCGAAAGGCCGAGGCAGCCGGATACGCTTTCACCAAAAAAGGCTTTGCCCGGGAGCAGCGCGATGGCCCGTTGCTTGAGTTGAATTTCTTCCAGGCACTTTTGGATGCCGGAACGGTGTGCGGGATGATATAGAAAGACGAGGGAAACGATACGCAGGTGGCACCTGGCCAGAGTTTTCCGAGGAGGCGGCTATGACGAGTGGCGGATGGAAGAGTTTGCTGGTGGGCGGCTGCATGCTGGCCGGGCTGATGCCTCTGTCGGCCAAAGCGAATCCGCAGATACTGGCCTCGGCCGGAGCGCATATCTATCCGGCGGTGAGTGATGCTCCAGAGCAGATTCACAGGGCGCTGCTGGAGGCGCGGCGTACGCACAAGAGGGTGATCCTGGACTTCGGCGGAGACTGGTGCGGTGATTGCCAGGTGCTGAATATCTACTTTCATGAGAGTCCCAACGCCGAGCTGCTCACGAGATACTTCATTCTGGTGGATGTCAACATCGGGAACATGGATGCGAATCTGGGCATTGCCCATCGCTATGGTGTTCCTGTCACGGGGGTTCCGGCGCTGGCGGTGCTGAATGAATACGGACATGTGCTGTACGCGCAGACCAACCAGTTCGACGATATGAGGAACATGGAACCTTCGTCGGTGACTGAATTTTTGAAGAAGTGGAAGCCATAAAAGTGGCAGGATATGGCCATGGAGCGCGAGCGGAAGAGCCCCCCGGCGGTGGAAGCGGAGCGAACCAGCGCGGGAGGGCGTGGGCGGTGCGCTGGAGCGGGTGGATGGACCGCGGTATGGCTCTGGCCCGGACCATCCGGCGCGCCATCCTCTCCGCCGTGGAGCATGATGTTCTGACCGTGGCGCAGGCGGCTGCCTACTCGGCCATCGTGGCGCTGTTTCCCATGCTGATCGTGGCGGCGGGAGTCTTCGCTCTGGTGCCGGACACGTTGCCGGTGCGGGAGCAGATGGCCCAGATCTTCACCCAAGTGCTGCCCTCGAATGTGCTTCCGGTGCTGGAGAGGTACTTCGCGCCGGCGCATCGAAACATGCATACGGCGCGGATTCTCCTGGGGTCCGCGGTGGTGAGCATCGCCGGCGCGTCCAGCGTGATGGCGACCCTGATGGAGGGTTTCCGGCGGGCCTATGATCTCCCCTTGACCAGTGGCAGTTTCTGGCCACGAAGGATCCGGGCGCTGGCGCTGGTGCCGCTGTCGCTGGTTCCGCTGGGGGCGGTAAGCGCTCTGGTGATCTTTGGGCACGTCATCAGCGGATGGATGACCGGAGAGGTGACGCCGATGCTGCGGACGCCGGCTCTGGTCGCCACCGCGCTGTTGCGCTGGACGGTGGCCTTCGTGGGCAGTGTGGGGATCATCGCGGTGATCTACCACCTGGGGACGGACCTGACCCGGCAGATGCGGGAGCACCTGGAGCCTCTGCTGCGTGAGCCCTGGGTAATGCTCAGAAAAGACTGGAGTTGGCGTGCGAGCCTGCCGGGAGCCGCGGTGGCCACGGCGGCGTGGCTGGTGACCACCCTGCTGTTTGGGTTCTATGTGACGCGCTTCGCCAATTACTCCCGAGTGTATGGGTCGCTGGGAGCAGCCATCGCGCTGCTGTTCTGGCTCTTCATCATTGCTCTGAGCGTGTTGATTGGGGCTGAGTTCAATGCGCAGCGCGCTGCGCAGGGGCCGGGCCGGCGAGATCCGAACCTCTCCGAGCTGTTGTGGAAGCTGCCGGGGTTGTCTCGGCGCCGCACAGGTAGAATGACAGATTGATGATGAGGAGTGATCGTCGTGCGAATTTCGGGACCAATTGGAAGGATGAAGAAGGAAATGGAACAAGCAGCGAATGGTTGTGGGAGAGGTGGCCGGCGGGCAAAGATCGTGGCGACTCTGGGGCCGTCCTCGAGCTCTGAGGCGAAGTTTCGCGAGTTGGTCCGCGCGGGGCTGGATGTGGCGAGACTGAACTTTTCGCATGGCTCACACGAGCAGAAGGCGGATCTGATTGCGATGGTGCGCAAGGTGGCGCGGGAAGAGCGCAAGCCCATCTGCATTCTTGCGGATCTGCAGGGGCCAAAGATCCGCACCGGCAAGCTGGTGGACCACCGGCCGGTGCTGTTGGAGGCCGGCCAGCGGCTGACGATTACCCCTGCGGCGGTGGAGGGAACCAGCGCACGGGTCAGCACTGTCTTCCCGACGCTGGCGGAGAATCTGAAGCCGGGCGACCAGATTCTGCTCTCCGATGGCTTGATCGAGTTGCGCGTGGCGGAGATTGATGGCGGTGATGTGATTGCCGAGATCATCAACGGTGGGATGCTGGGTGAGAACAAGGGCATCAATCTTCCCGGAGTAGCGGTGAAGGTGCCGGCGCTGACGGAGAAGGATGCGATCGATCTGGAGTTTTGTATCCGGGCCGGTGCGGATGCGATTGCAGTGTCGTTTGTGCAGACTGCCGAGGATGTGCAGCACGTCAAGCGGCGGATCAAGGAGATGGGCTCGGATGCGTGGGTGATTGCGAAGCTGGAGAAACCCCAGGCGCTGGATCATTTGGACAGCATTCTGGAGGCTGCTGAGGGGATCATGGTGGCGCGCGGAGACCTGGGCGTGGAGATTCCGCCGGAGAAGGTGCCGGCGATCCAGAAGCATATGATTCGGCGCGCGACGGAGTTTCGCAAGCCGGTGATCACCGCTACGCAGATGCTGGAATCGATGATTGAAAACCCCCGGCCGACCCGCGCGGAGGTAAGCGATGTGGCCAATGCGATCTATGATGGCAGCGATGCGGTGATGCTTTCCGCCGAGAGCGCGGCGGGCAAGTATCCGGCGGAGTCGGTGGCGATGATGAGCAAGATCATCGTGGAGACCGAGCAGCAGATGAATCTGCTGGGGCAAAGGCCGGTGCCCCGGGAGATGAAGGTCAGCAAGGACCGGTCGCTGACCGTGGCGGAAACCATCTGCGAATGTATGGCGCACTCGGCGCTGGATGTTGATCTGGCGGCCATTGCCATCTTCACGGAGAGCGGCAACACGGCCCGATTGCTGTCCAAGTACAGGCCGGACGCTCCCATCTACGCGCTCAGTCCGTTTGAAGCGGTGGTGCATCGCGCCATGCTGCTTTGGGGCACGGTGGGAATCCACTGCGAGCGCTTCACCAGCACCGATACGCTGGTGGCCATGGCCGAGGATATGTTGGAGGAGCGCGGTTATTTGAAGCCGGATGAGATTCTGGGAATTGTGGCGGGGACGGCGACCAGGACCGGAGCCACCAACTTCATGCGTCTGCACAGGTCCGGGGATCAGCTCGGCAGACGGAGTCAGTTTTAGAAGCGCTGCCGCCGCGGGGCGTTGCGCGGGAGCGCAAGGTTCGAGCCGCCCGCCCGCCGCCGGCGGTTTCCTCGCCCGGAGCAGACCTGTTGCGGTGTTCCGTTGGGCTCGCGATGGAGGCATCCCGCGCGCCTCGGACGCGCTGCCTGTTCCCATCTCCGGCGGCGCTTCTCAAAGCGAAAATGGCCTCGCCGTCGGTGCTGCGGCTGTTCCGGTGTCCGCGGACCGGAGGGCAACTGGCTGGGACGCCGCGGCAGGGAGGATTCTCTGTTTCCCGTAATCTAGTGTTATGGGAAGGATACGGGTTCTCTCCGATCAGGTCGCCAACCAGATTGCCGCCGGCGAGGTGGTGGAGCGGCCCGCTTCCGTGGTGAAGGAGTTGCTGGAGAACGCGCTGGATGCGGGTGCGGCGCGGATCCGGATCGAAGTGGAGGCCGGCGGGCGGAAGCTGATCCGGATGGTGGACAATGGCCACGGCATGGGGCGCGACGATGCGCTGCTGGCCTTTGAGCGGCATGCCACGTCCAAGTTGCGCAGCAGCGACGATCTGCTGCAGATTGCCACCCTGGGGTTTCGAGGGGAGGCGCTACCCTCGATTGCCGGCGTGGCGCGGGTGCGGCTGGAGACGCGTGCGGTCGAGGAGGAGATGGGCACGGTTGTAGAGATTGCCGGGGGAAATCTGCTGCGGGTGGAAGACGCCGGATTGCCGGCGGGCACGACGATTACGGTTCGGGATCTGTTCTTCAATACGCCGGCGCGAAGAAAGTTTCTGCGCGCGGAGCAGACGGAGTTGGGGCATGTGGCGGCGCTGGTGACGCACTATGCGCTGGCCTATCCGGAGCGGCACTTCGAGCTGCATTCGGCAACCCAGGCGCTGCTGGTGGCGCCGTCTGTCGCCAACGCCGGCGAGCGGCTTTACCAGATCTTCGGGCGAGAGACCTTCGATCGCCTGCTTCCGGTTGCGGCGGAGATCTCCTTTGCGCGCGCCGGAACGCCGGAGCCTCCGCCGTGGAAGCAGGCGGAGGACTATGAGCCGCCCCAGCCGGGCAGCCTGCGTCTGAGCGGATTTGTCAGCAAGCCGGAGTTGCAGAAACTGAATCGGAACTCCATGTACGTGTTTGTGAACGGGCGGCTGATTCGCGACAAGCTGATTCTGCATGCTTTCAACGAGGCGTACCGGAATATTCTTCCGCCCACATCGTTTCCGGTGGTTCTGATGTTTCTGGAGATGCCGGCGCACGAGGTGGACGTGAATGTGCATCCGGCCAAGACGGAGGTGCGGTTCCGGCAGGGGAGTTTTGTGCATGACTTTGTGCGCGACACGGTGCGCACGGCGCTGATGCAGGCCCGTCCCGCGGCCGGCTTCTTCCAGGCGCTGCGTGCGGCGCCGACGGCCGGCGAGTCGCTGCTGGTGGATGTAAGCCCGTTGCCCGGATTGGAAGGGGCGGTGTTCGCCCCCGGGCAGGGCTATCGGGAGGCCAACGTTGAGCAGAGCGGTCGGGGGCAGGGATGGACTGCTCAGAGGGAGTGGATCGCCGCGAGTGAAGCCGCAGGCGGCGCCGATGAGATGGCCAAAGATGTGGCGGCGTTCGACCGGATCGAGCCGCTGCCGCAGGCTCCCGTCGGCAGGCTGGGGTTCGGTGGTCCGGGGCAGGCGGTGGGGTACGACGAAACTGATGGCGATGCTGTTCCCGTGGAGGAGGCGCGGCGCCCGACGGCGGATTCCGCGGTTGCCGGTGAGCAGCCGACGCTGAATGCGCTGGCGTCCCTGAAGCCGCTGGGGCAGTTGCGTGAGTCCTTCATTCTGGCGGTGAACGAGGAGGGATTGTGGATCATCGATCAGCACGTTGCACATGAGCGCGTGCTGTTTGAGAAGATTCTGCGCGAGCGCACGGTGGAGGCTGTGCAGCGCCAGCGGCTGTTGATGCCGGTGCTCGTAGAGCTCTTGCCGGAGCAGATGGTGATGTTCGCGGCGATCGCCGAGGAGTTGGAGCGCAACGGCTTTGAGGCTGAACCCTTTGGTCCGCGGACGCTGGCGGTGAAGGCGGCGCCGGTAGGGCTGGCGGGTAAAGAGCTGGAACGGGTTCTGGACGAGCTGCTGGGCAACTCGGAGAAGACTGCGCAGGTGGAGAATGAGGATCTGCGGCGCACCCGGATCGCAGCTTCCCTTGCCTGCCATGCGGCGATCAAGGTGAATATGCCGCTGCAGCCGGCCAAGATGGACTGGCTGCTGCGAGAGCTGGGCAAGACGCAGCATCCGATGAGTTGTCCGCACGGCAGACCGATCGCATTGCGGTATTCTCTAAGAGACATCCAAAGGGCGTTTCAGCGGATCTAGACCATTTTCCCTGATGATGGGTGTACGGAAGCGGGCGTTCAGTGGCGTTTTCATTGAGGAAAACGCCCACAGGAGTCGCTCCCCTTGCTTACACCTTCAGGGAAAATGGTCTAGCCGAGAAGGTAGCTTTGCCCGGGCCGGATGGCGAGCTCTGCGGCGCAACGCACGCAGAGCGTTTCAAGCAATGCCGAGCTCTGCATGGCGGACTGACTGACCGTGGCGGCGAAGTTCAAGAAGTCCAAGACGACGCTCTGCATACCTCTGTGGGCAGAGCGATGCGCTTGCGCAGAGCCGGCACAGCAAAGCGCGGATAGGGGCGAGATTGAGTTCAACAGTGGAGCTAAACCAGGCGCAGCTTGAGGCTGCACGCGCGCCGGCATGGAAGCAGACCGCGGCGGCGCCGGCGAGTGCTCACCCCGATGGGGTGGAGCGGGGCGAGGCTCTGCTGACCCTGGAGGCGGCGCGAGAGTGGATCGACGAATTCGGTCTGGTCCTGTTTGCCCCGCGGGGGCAGCAGCTTCCGGCTCCTGCGCCGTCACTGGTGGAGGCCACGCTGGGCGCCGCCCGCGCCCACCCCACGCCGGAGGAGAGCGAGGTGGCGCGGGGATTGACGGCGCGCTTGGCCGCTGACGGTCTGGCGCTGCCGCTGAATCTGCTGGGAGTGCCCGGGGACACGCCGGACTTTCTCGTGAGTGCGCGGATCTTCAGCTACGTCTTCACCATGCGCGGAGACAAAGCCTGGAAGCACCCTCCCTCCACCTCGGGAGCGGTAAGGGTTTCGCCGTTGGGGTTACGAGTCTTTGAAGCTCTTACCCGGGCAGGGGCCATGACGGCTGCGGAGCTGGCGCAGGAGTTGGGCCGCGAGGTCACGGAGAGCGCGGTGGTGCGCGCGCTGGGAGAGCTTTGGTCGCAGCTTCGGGTGATTCCGCTGCCGGCGCAGAGGCCGGAGGCCAAGGGAGACGGCGCCACGCGCTGGGAGCTGACCACCCGGAGATTTACCAAGGCCATCAAGACCGGAGCCAATAGCGGCCAGCCGAGCGCGCTGTCTGCTCTGGTGTCGCTGTATCTGACCCAGGTCTTTGCGGCCACCGAGGAGGAGATTGCCACGTTTCTTTCACCGCTGACGGCGAGGTCGCGCGTGCGCGAGGTGCTGCATGCTCTGGTGGCGGCGCGGCAGTTGGGCACGGTGGTGATCGAGGGGAGGACGCTGTTGCATCTTCCCGGAGGTCTGCCGGTGGTGGAGTCTCTCCCGGCGCAGGTGTTGGCAGGGCGTGAGCCTTCCCTGGACGCGGTGACGGCTGCTGTATCAGGCCAGCGGACGAAGTTCCGGGCTGAACCCAAGCCGCGGGCAGGCGGAGCGAATTCGGGGCAGAGTTGGGGGCCGGGTGGGCGGCGCAGGGACGCGGGAAGGTCCGCCGGAGATCGGCAGGGGAGGCCGGCAAGAGCGCACGGGGCCAGGCCAGAGGGCAGGAGGCCAGAGGACGGGAGATCGCAGGGCCAGAGCGAGGCTGCGCGGCGGCCGTTCCAGAGGACGCCGCCGTTCCGCAAAGACAGGTCTCGAGGTCCCGTAACAGGTGGCGCGGAGCAGCGCAGCTTTACCCGGCCCTGGCAGGAGGAGCGGAGGTTCGGCGGGGAGCGGCGCGGCCAGCGCATGGCGCCGGATGGAACCGCTCCAGAGTGGAAGCCGGCTCGCCCCAGGGGAGCGAAGCGGGACGCCGGGTCCGATGCCGGACGTCCCTCAGGAAAGAGGCCGTTTCCGGGTCAAGGAGATGGCAAAAGGGCGCATTCGGCGAGGGAATGGAGAGATGGAGAGGGCGCGGCGCCCAGACCGCGCCGCCGGGAGGGCTCTGCGCGCGGCAGAGCGCCCTTCGCGGGCGAGGGTAGAGGAAGCGCCAGGGGCAAGCCGGACAGGGCTACCAGGGACCGGTCTCCCAAAGGGGGCGAAGATACGGAGCGCCGCTATGGCCGCCGTGGCGGTCAGCCCTACGGAGAGCGTGGCGGCCAGCCCTACGGAGAGCGCGGCGGCCAGCCCTACGGAGAGCGTGGTGCAGGGAAGTTGATTGGGGGACCAGGCTCGCGGTCGGCGGCCAAGTTCCAAGGCAAACCGGCGCGCGAGCCTTCCAACCGGCCGGGCGGCAACTTCCAAGGCAAGTTCCAAGGCAAGGCTGGCGGCAAGCCTGCGGGCAAGTTTGGTGGCAAGCCCGGGGGCAAGTTTGGTGGCAAGCCTGCGGGCAAGTTTGGTGGCAAGCCTGCGGGCAAATTTGGTGCAAAGTCTGCGGGCGAGCGAAAGTTCGGAGACTCGCGCAAGCCCGCCGACAGGCAAGCCAAACCGAGCGGATCCACGGGCGCCGGAGGGCGGAAGGGGCCCCAGGCAGAGGAGTAGGTGCAGAATGGACTCGAGTTCGACGCCTTTCATTTCCGGTAGCCGCTCGACGCGGCGAAGCTCGGGGCGGAAGCAGCCGGTGATCGCCATCGACGGGCCGGCGGGCGCCGGCAAGAGCACGCTGGCGGCGCACCTGGCGCGGCGCTTCGGCTTTTTGAACCTGGAAACGGGCGCCATGTACCGGGCCCTGGCGTTGAAGGCCATCGATCAGGCCGTGGCGTTGAACGATGAGCCGGCGCTGCTGGAGCTGGCTGGCCGCACGCAGATTCTTCCCGAGTCCAGGCCCGAGGGGAACCGGGTGCTGCTGGACGGTGTGGATGTCTCGCGCCGGGTTCGGGAGGCGGATGTGACGGCGGCGGCCTCCCAGGTCTCTGTGCATCCCCGGCTTCGTCAGTGGATGGTAACCCAGCAGCAAAGGATGGGCGCCAAGGGGGGCGTGGTGATGGAGGGCCGGGATATCGGGACCGTAGTCTTTCCCGATGCCGAGGTGAAGATCTTCCTGGATGCGGATCCAGAGGTAAGGGGCAACCGGCGTTATCTCCAGGTTGGCCCCGGACAGATGTCGCAGCAGGCGATCCTTCAGGAGCTCAAGGAGCGCGATGCGCGGGATAGGAACCGGAAGGAGTCTCCGCTGCGGCCTGCGGAAGATGCGGTGATCCTGGACTCGACATCGATGACGCTGGAGCAGGTGTTGAGGACGGCCGAGGAGATTGTCAGGCGCTATGTCGAGGGGTGGGAAGCAGGGAGTTCTTCCGCAAAACCCGCGGGAGCCGACTGAAATAGCTGAAAATCGCCCTATTTTCAGTGCAATTCAGAGGAGTTGCAAATTTTTCGGTGGAAAATTCCGCCTTCGTGCTAACATTTCTGCATCGTTTGAAACAGATTGGTTTTCTGCGCGTAGTAGCCGAAGCCCCGATTTGGATTCAGCGTCAAAGTCAATCACAAGGATTTGGGAAAAATGGAACAGGGAACAGTAAAGTGGTTCAACGACGCCAAGGGATTTGGCTTCATCAGCCGTCAGAATGGCGAGGATGTGTTTGTGCATTACTCAGCCATCAACTCCAATGGTTTCAAGAGCCTGCAGGAAGGCCAGGCGGTTCAGTTCAACGTGGTCAAGGGGCCCAAGGGATGGCAAGCCTCTGACGTTCAGCCTCTCTAAACGAGAGTTTTCAAGCCGGTGCATCATGTTCGTTCGGCAAAAGGGAGAAGACCTGCGTCTCCTCCTTTTTGTTTTAAGCGGGCCGGAGGGGCGGCGGAGTGGTGGGTAGAGTGGTGTTTGCCGGGAGATCTCGATAAAGTCATCTCCAGGATGATTCGAGTCCGGTTTGCGCCAATTTCATTTTCTGATCGTGAATCGCTCGCCAGGCCTTTTGCGGCGAGTTGCTCCAACGGGGCCGTGAGAGGCCGGTTCGGCTCCCGATTGGCAATTCTCCGATTCTGTTTCGCTGCCCTTCTTGCTCCGGCAGTTGCAGCGGTGTTTGCCGTGGCGCCTCTTTCCGCCCAGACCGCTCGCCGGCCGGCGCAGAAGCTGCCGCTCTATCGAGATGCTCATGCGCCGATCGAAGCCCGCGTCGATGACCTGCTGGGCCGGATGACCCTGCGGGAAAAGGTGCGCCAACTGGATATGTATGCCGGCGCGACCTCCATCATGAGCCGCTACACAGACAAGACCCATGCCGCGGCGGATGCGGCCTTTGTTCCCTTGAAGGCCCAGAGGCTTTGGGGAGAGCTGGGGGTCGGCTCGATCCATGATCTGAATCCGACTGCGGAGCAGTCGGATGCGATTCAACGATGGGTGATCTCCCATAACCGGCTGGGCATTCCGGCGCTCTTTATCGAGGAAGGGCTGCACGGCTTCAACACCGGCACTGTCTTTCCCGCGCCGCTGGGTCTGGGAGATACGTGGGACCGGCCACTTTTGCAAGATGTGGGTTCGAGCATCGGATCGGAGGCCCGCGCCACCGGCGTGGACATGATTCTCGCTCCGGTTCTGAACCTGGCGCGAGATCCGCGTTGGGGCCGAGTGGAAGAGACCTACGGCGAAGACCCCTACCTGGCCGCGCAGTTGGGGCTCTCCTTCATCGATGGCGCGCAGGGGGATGGCCTGGCGACCGATCACACGGTGGTGGCGGAGCCCAAGCACTTTGCTGCCTATGGCGCGCCGGAGTCCGGAACCAATACGTCTCCGGTCGATATGGGCGAGCGCGAACTGCGAATGATCATGCTGCGGCCGTTCGAGACGGCGGTTCGCCAGGGCCATGTGATGAGTGTGATGGCCGCCTATAACGAGATTGACGGCCTTCCGATGACAGACAATCCGTTTCTGCTGAAGACGGTGCTGCGCCAGGAGTGGGGCTTCAAAGGCTTTGTGCTCTCGGATCTTGGAGCCATTGCAAATCTTTACAAGGTACACAAGGTAGCCGCTACTCCTCAGGATGCCGCCTGCATGGCGATACGGGCAGGGGTAGACATGCAGTTCTACGATCTTCCGCACGACGTGTTTGAGAAGGCTCTGACCGGTTGTATTCACGATGGCTCGCTGCCCGAGCCGGACCTTGACCGGGCGGTTCGTTCGGTGCTCCGGGTGAAGTTTGCCCTGGGGCTCTTTGATCATCCTTATGTGAATCCGGCACTGGATGCCAAGGTGTATCGTTCGCCGGCGCATCTTGCCGTCTCCCTGCGCGCGGCGCTGGAATCGATGACGCTGCTCAAGAATGAGGATCACCTGCTGCCGCTTTCCCGGTCCACGCAGCGTATTGCCGTGATCGGTCCCAATGGCGACAAGGCTCGTTACGGCGACTATGAAAACCACGCGAATGGATTGAAAATCAGCCTGCTTCAGGGGATTCGTGAACTTCTGCCGCATGCGTCGGTTAGCTTCGACGATGGGAACGACATTGAGTCTGCGGTAGAGACGGCCCGCGGCGCGCAGGCCGTGATCATGGGACTCGGCGAGTGGCAGGGAATCTCAGGTGAGGGCTTTGACCGGTCTAGCCTCAGCTTGCCTGGCGACCAGGAGAAGCTGCTTGAAGCCGTTGCAGGTACGGGAAGGCCGTTGGTGCTGGTTCTTGAGAATGGCCGGCCGTTGACGATTGATTGGGCAGAGAAGCATGTGGCTGCGATTCTTGAGGCGTGGTATCCGGGCGAGTTTGGCGGAAGGGCCATCGCCGAGACGCTGTTTGGAGAGAATAATCCGGGTGGGCACCTCGCTATTACGTTTCCCCAGACTGTTGGACAACTCCCTGACGACTATGACGCCGATCCCTCGCGGGTCTACCGATACGTCGATTCCGATGGCAAGCCCCTGTTCCCGTTTGGATTTGGCCTGAGTTACACCACCTTCCGCTTTGATCACCTGGCGGTGAAAGCGCCTGCTCCGGGCAGCCATGGCGATATCGAGGCTACCGTCGACGTGACGAATACAGGCAGGGTCGCCGGTGACGAAGTCGCTCAGCTTTATGTGCGCGAGGACGTAAGTAGTGTAGAGACTCCACGCCGGACTCTGGCTGGTTTCTCTCGGATCCGTCTCGATCCGGGGCAGACGAAGACGGTGACCTTTCATGTACCGCAGGATCAGCTTGCGGTGTGGAGCGCCGAAAGCCGATGGGCTATCGAGCCGGGCGCCTATACGGTGTGGGCCGGCGGCTCCTCTCTGGCATCTTTGTCCGCGCAGTTCGCGCTGAAACCGTGAAAGAAGCCACATTTCTATGATTTCTCCGGCGAGCCGCGGAAGACGCAGTTCCGCTACAGGCCCACATCTCTGAAAGGCGAGATGTGGGGCGCCCGCATCCAAACCCGGACTCAAGCCCGTGTCGGTTGTCGGGAGAGGGATGGATGTGGGTCAACTGCTCTTTTTCATAAGGGGAACCTCTGAGCAGATGCTTTTCTTCGGGCTCTGGAGCCCCGGTACGGTTCCAGGATTTGGAGATCGCTTGCCGGACCGCCTATTCTGGAAGCTGGTGTTGTGCGCCGCCGTTGCAAGCTCGCAATCGATCGACTCCAAGCGCAATGGAAGAAAGCCTGAAACTGCATGACCAAGTCGCTCTCGTTCACTGGGTATGTACTGAAGAACCTCCGTCGCCGACGCTTGAGGACGCTGCTGACGCTCTTCGGCATCGGCATGGCGGTGGGTGCGTTTGTCGGCCTGGTGGGCTTCTCAACCTCCTTCGAGCAGCAATGGATGCGCATCTACTCCAGCACTGACACGGATTTCTCCGTCATTCAGGGCAGTTTTCTCAATACGACACTGGACGAGTCGGCAGCGGCGAAGATTCAGGCGCTACCCATGGTGGAGCAGGTTTCACCCACGATCTTCAATCTGATGGACGTGACGCCGGAGATCAATGCGCTGGTTTATGGCTGGCAGGTCAACGCCTTCGAGTTCAATTCCCTGAAGATTCTCGACGGAAAGCGAGTGAGCGACGGGCAGCCGGAGGTGATGCTCGGCGACCTGCTCGCGCAAGATCTGAAAAAGTCCCCGGGCGATAGCATCGAGCTGCAAGGCACGGAGTTTCGCGTGACCGCGATCTATCACGCCGCCTCAACGTTGGAAGCGGCTGCGATTGTGATGCCGCTTGACCAGTTGCAGCAGCTCAGCGGCATGGATGGGAAGGTTTCGACCATCGACGTACGTCTGCGCCCAGCCCCTGCGGGCGAAGAGGAGGATGCCTACATCCGGTCGGCGCAGGCCGCGATTCAGGCGGCGGTTCCGGGCGCCCGCGCCGTGCCTGCGGCCGAGCGGGCAAGAAGCAACCAATTTGTAGCGCTGGCGAAGACTTCGGCCTGGGGAACCTCGGCGCTGGCGCTGTTGATAGGCATTCTGGGCATCGCCAACACCATGGCCATGTCTGTCTTCGAGCGCACCCGCGAGATCGGTATTCTGCGCGCGCTCGGTTGGAAGCAATGGAAGGTGCTGGCGCACATCGAACTGGAGGCAGCGCTGCTGGGCCTGGGCGGAGGCGTGCTGGGCATCGGCCTCGGATGGTGCGCCCTGTGTGTGTTGGCGGTGCTGCCGCAGACGGCAAGTTTCTTTGTGGCGACCTTGCAGTGGCCTGTGCTGGTGAAGGCGCTGGCCATTGCCCTCCTGGCCGGGCTGACGGCGGGTCTGCTTCCGGCCTGGCGCGCCGGGAAGCTCTCGCCGGTGGATGCGCTGCGCTGCGATTGAGCGGCTTGGGAAACGGTATGAAGGCGACTTGGAAACGGTTTGGGAACGACCGAAGAAAGGCATGATGCGATTCGGAGCTTTTTGCTTTCCGGCCACTGGGCACATCAATCCGATGACTGCCCTGGCGCGTTCTCTGGAGCTGAGAGGCCACAAGGTGATTCTTTTCGGAATCGCCGACACCGAGGAGCGTGTGCGGGCCGCCGGCATCGAGTTTCATTGCATCGGCGCTGAAGAGTACCCGGCAGGTACGCTGGCCAGGCTGGATGAGCGTATGGCTGATCTCAAGGGCATCGCGACCCTGCGCTTTACCCTGGAGCGGGTGAGGAATACGGCGCGCATGGTTCTGCGCGACGGGCCGCGCGCGGTGCGCCAGGCCGGCGTGGAGGCGCTGCTGGTGGATGAGGCCGACTTTGCAGGAAATGTGGCCGACCATCTGGGGATGCCCTGGATCTCGATCGCTCTGCTGCCTCCGCTGCTGCACGACGACCGGTTTCCGCCCTTCTGGCTGGGCTGGGCAGCGCGGGAGGACTGGCTGGGCAGGCTGCGTAACCGGCTTGCCATCGAATTGCTGCTGCGGATCGGCGCTCCCATCTTTCGCGAGATCAGCGCGCAGCGCATCGCCTGGGGATTGAAGCCCTACGAGCGCCCCGAGGATGGGCTGTCGACCTTGGCGCAGATTACTCAGTTGCCCGAAGAGTTTGAGTTCCCGCTGCGCGGCCCAAAGCCGCCGGGACTTTATTACACGGGGCCGTTTGTGCATGCCCGGCAACGCCCAGCGGTGGAGTTTTGCTGGGAACGTCTCGATCGACGGCCGCTGATCTATGCGTCGCTGGGCACCTTTCAGAATGGCTCGGAGACGATCTTCCGGGTGATTGCCGAGGCCTGCGAGGGCCTGGATGCGCAACTGCTGATCTCGCTGGGCGGTGGTCTGGACCCCGCGCAACTGGGCCCGCTGGCGGGAGCGCCTTTGGTAGTGCGCTTTGCGCCGCAACTGGAGATCTTGAAGCTCGCTGCGCTGGTTATCACCCACGCCGGCATTAACACGGCTCTGGAGTCGCTTGCCGAGGGTGTTCCGATGGTCGCCGTGCCGCTGGGCAATGATCAGCCCGGGGTCGCGGCGCGTGTTGCGGCGCGCGGCGCAGGCGTGGTGGTTTCAAGGCATCGTCTCACCCCGCGGCGGCTTCGCAAGGCCATCCGGCTGGTGCTGGAGCATGGCTCCTACCGGGAAGCAGCGAGGAAGCTGCAGGAGGCCATCCAGCGGATAGATGGCCCTGGCCGGGCGGCCGAGCTGATCGAAGAGGTCGTCGAGCGTCAACGGGTAAGGGTATGAATCAGGGGCGGAGACTTTTCTGCTCTGGGAAGAGCCTGGAGGCACTCGTCTGTAAGTTCTGCAAAGGGTTGGAGCGCCGCGCGCTTTACGCCAGATGGCGGCTATCTGGCGCGGCCAGATTCGCGCTGCAGGCGAAGATTCAACGGATTTGCTCCGCGGAGGCTGAATGACCTGAAAGACCGGATCTTGTGCAAGCACGCTAGGGAGAAGCAGCTCAAGATTAACATTTGTTCATACGGCCAGTTTGGCCGATGAGGAGGTTGACCTTTGGCATCGGCGGTCGTCTTTGAGGTTGGGTGTGATCGTTTTTTGTTGTAAAAGATTATTTGCGTGCGGGACCATCTCGCGCGTTCCAGACGGAGGCTCCGCCGCATGAGCAGCCCCATTCTAGAAGTGCGCGAGCTGTACAAGAGCTACGAAGAGGGGCGCATCGAGGCCTTGCGGGGCGTCGATCTCTCGATTGAGGCTGGCGAGTTCGTGGCCATCAGCGGCCATAGCGGCAGTGGCAAGTCCACGCTGCTGCATCTGCTGGGAGGGCTAGATAGCCCTAGCAGCGGGAACGTTCTCTTCCGTGGCGATCCGCTGGGCTCGTCGTTCGATCTCGACACCTATCGCTGCGATCATGTAGGCTTCGTCTTCCAGGCGTTTTACCTGCTACCCACTCTGCGGGCTGTCGAGAACGTTCAGGCGCCGATGCTGGCCTCGCGGAGCGCCAGCGGCGATCGCCGGAGGCGCGCCGAGAGCCTGCTACGGGAGATGGGCATGGAACACCGCATGGATCAACATCCGAGCAAGCTCTCCGCAGGAGAGCGGCAGCGCGTGGCGATCGCCCGCGCGTTGGCCAATGAGCCCGAAATACTGTTGGCCGACGAGCCTACGGGCAACCTCGACAGCAAAAACTCTGCGCTGATCATGGAGATTCTGACTGGAATTCAGAGATCGCGGGGCATGACGCTGATCGTGGTGACGCATGAAGACGAGATCGCCCATGCGGCGCCGCGTCACATCCGAGTCCACGACGGGAGGGTCGCATCTTGAGGCTGGCCACTTTGATGACGGCGGCCGTGCTCCTGTTTGCCGGCGTGGCCGGCTCAGCCGAGACGCCGGCTGCGCTGGTTGCGGTGCGGAATCGCATCGAGACTTCGGATTATCGCGCCACCGGCCAACTCGTCCGCGTGGACGCCGGCGGAAGCCGCACCCGTTTCGCCATCTCCGTTGAGGGGCTGTGGCTTGACGGCGCTCTGCACACGTTGATCGAGGCGGTTCCATCGAAGGGAGCAGCGGCGGAGGGAAAGGATGAGCCGCTCCGCCTTCTGCTGGAGGCGCGTCCCGACGGCCGGGACAGCATCCGGATCTTGCGGCCGAACGCGGCGTCGCCCCTGGTGCTGCCGCCCGGCAGATGGGGCGATCGTTTTCTGGGCACGGTGTTCAGCTACGAGGATCTTCTCGATCCGCAGTTCTTCTGGCCGAAGCAGACGCTGCTGGGAGATGTCTCGTTCGATGGCCGCCGGTGCGATCTGTTGAAGAGCGTGCCGGGGCGCTCGGACCGGACGAGCTACTCCGAGGTACGCACCTGGCTGGACCACAGCATTGCTTACCCGGTCCATGCCGAGAAGACGCTGCGGCATGGCGGAGCGGTAAAGGAGATCACGTACTACGGCTTGCGCCAATCAAATGGGGTCTGGTCGGCCACGCAGATCGAGGCGAAGATGCGTGGCCAGGCAGGCTCCGCAATCTGGATCATCAAGCGGGGCAGCGCAAAGGCCCATCTTGATGCAAACGACTTTCAACCCGGCGTTATCGGCCGATTCGAGGATCGTCCATGAGTCTGCCTCTTGTGATTTTGCTGTCTCTTGCCGCGGTCCTCGCAGCAGGATTTTTCTATCAGTCCCTGGGTGCGCGGCGCGATCGAAGGCGGTTCACCCGCGCAGGCCGCTGGGTGGAGATCGGCGGCGGACAGAAGCTCTTTTTGGTGGAAAAGGGATCGGGCGGACCAGCGGTGCTGTTCGAGGCGGGCATCACCGCGACGAATCTGAACTGGCGATACATTCAGGACAAGGTTGCCGCATTCACCGCTACGGCTGCCTATGATCGCAGCGGCCTGGGCTGGAGCAGCCCCTGCTGCAGCCGGCGCACGCCGGGAAACATCTGCGCCGAGTTGCACACCATGCTGGCATCGGCCGGCATTGAGGCGCCATACATTCTGGTGGGCCACTCCTTCGGCGGCCTTTGCGTACGCCGCTATGCGGCGCTGTATCCAGAGGAGGTCGCCGGCCTGGTGTTGGTGGATCCCATGCGCTGCGAAGAGTGGCCTCCACTCAATCCCGGTAAACAGTCCATGATCAACCGGGGCAGGAAGCTCTCCGCCTACGCGATTCCTGTAGCGCGCTTTGGCTTTTTCCGGCTGGTCATCAGCCTGCTGATGTACCGATCAAACCGCCTTTCGGGCCGCATCGCCAAATCGGGCGGCACGGGCGGGCGGCACGTGCTCAAGCGGTTGACCGAAGAGGTCGGCAAGATGCCCAGGGAGATCTGGCCGATCATCGCAGCGCACTGGTCCCGGCCTGAATATTACGTAGGGATGCAGCAATATGTTTCGGCGGTCCCGGACACGGTTTCGGAGATGCATGATGCGGAGCCGATTCGCAACATTCCAATTCTGGTGCTGACGCCGGGCAATGCGACTCCGCTCTCCGAACAGTGTTTGGCCAGGATCGGCAACAACGTACGCCAGGTGATCGCGGAAGAGAGCGCGCACTGGATTCATCTGGACGAACCGGATCTGGTGATCGATTCGATCCGCGCGATGGTGAGCGACGCTTCGCACTCGGTCTTGTCCGCGTCGGCCTGATTTCAGAGCTTGGCCATCTTCCCTGCAGAGGTGGGTGCAAGGTTACTGAACTGCGGCGGCGAATCGCTCCCGAAGTTCACGCCTTAAAAACTTGCCGGTGTGGTTCTGCGGCAGTTCGCCGGCAGCGAGAATCCAGATGTGGCGCGGCGATTTGTAAGCTGCCAGACGGCTGCGGCACCACTCCAGCAGATCGGTCTCACTGGCGGTGGCTCCAGGATGCAGTTCGACCGCGGCCACCGGCATCTCTCCCTTTTCGCGGTGCGGAAGGCCAAAGGCGACGGCGCGCGCGACATCCGGATGGGCCAGGATGGTCTCTTCGAGCTCCTTCACATACACGGAGTAGCCGCCTGCCTTGATCACGTCCTTGGCGCGACCCACAAGGCGGATGAGCCCCAGGCGGTTGCGCACAGCCAGATCGCCGGTGCGGAGCCAGCCGTCGCCGGTCAAAATATCTTCCTGTGCGTCACCCTCGTTCTTCCAGTAGTGCGGCGTGATGCCGTGGCGGCGAATCTGACACTCGCCGGTAGCTCCTGGAGGCAACACGCGGCCGTCTTCATCGACGATGCGGATACGGAACGGCGGCACCGGGATGCAGAGATCGCCGCTGCCGGGAGCGAAGGAAAGTTCAACGCCCATCATGGCCAGACCGCCCAATTCAACCATGCCGTAACCATTCAGAAGCACGGGAGGAATACGCAAGCCGCCTGGCAGCCGCAGCAAAGCTCCGAAGCGGCGCAGTCGCTGCCGCACTTCGGAGGGAAGGTGATCGCTGGCCGAGAGCCACAGGCGCACGCTAGCCAGACGAGCCGGGTCCGGATGAGCGTTGACCAGCCGCGCAAACATCGCCGGAACGCCGATTACGGCCGTTACGTGAAACCGCTCGACGAGGCTCAGAGCGGCTTCAGTGTCAAAGCGGTTGAGAAAGCAGCCGCGAATGCCGGCCATCAGGCCGTACAGCGCGATGCTGACCGCCATGATGTGCGACCAGGGCAGGGCGACCAGAGCCAGATCGCGCGGCCCCAGGAACGCTCCCGAGAGCACGGTGGACGCGCGCGCGCCCAGCAATGCGTTGCTGGATAGAGCCGCGCCCTTGGGAAATCCGGTTGTTCCCGAGGTGTAAAAGATGGCGATGGTCGCCGCCGGATCGATGCGCTGCGGAGGAAACGGCTCTAAGGCCGCCGGTACGCGCAAAAATCCGTCGAGGGTCTCCGGCTCGTCATCGGCCTCGATCCAGGTGCGCACATCCAGGGCCTGACGGTCGCCGATGGTGCGTTCAAAGATCGCCTTGTCGGTGACCAGGATGCGCGTGCCGCTTTCGGCCAGGATGCGGCGCACCTCTGCCAGCGAGAGCTGCGGATTGAGCGGGACCGCGATGCCTCCGGCGCGGACGGCGGCCAGAAACCAGTGAAAACAGCGCCGGTCGTTGGTGCGATAGATGGCTACCTGCTCGCCGGGTTGCAGGGCGACCGTGCGGCGAAGGAATGCATCCAGGGTGCAAACCTCGGCGTGGAGATCGGAGAGACGAAAGGAGCCCTCATCGTCCACCGAGACCTGGCAGTCTTTCTTGCGCCGGACGAGTTCGTCGACTAGGTTGGCCACCGTGACGCCAGGGTCGCGCGCCAGCCGGTAACGCAGAAGGAGGCTCATGGGGCGGAGACCGGCTTGCGGCCCCACTCGCTGGCCACACAGTAGTTGAAGAGACGGTCGAGATAATCGAGGACCGGCGGAGGCGCCAGCCCGGCGGGCTGCAGGAGCCGCTGCGCATTGCCGGTGTCAAATTGCATGCGCATGCTGAAGTAGTCGCGATAGGCGCGCCCGTCGCGCAGCACGCTGCGCTTGCGTCCCCACAGCGCCATGAAAAGCAACGGCCGCATGATGGCGAAGAAGAATCGAGGATCGACGTAGCGCGGCGCGGGTCCGTGGAAGTACTGCCGGGCCCGGAGCGCAATCTGGTCGATGGTGGCGCTGCCCTGCGGACCGGCGCACAGATGCACGGTGGAGCCCAGCGCGGCCGGGTCAAAGAGAAGCTGTGCGACGGCGCGCGCGACAAAGTCGACGGGCACGATGTCCAGCACGGCGTCAGGATATCCCGGCACGGTCCGCCAAAGCCCTCGCGCGTAGATCTTGAGCGGCCAGTACATCATCTTGAAGCTGGAGGTGACGCCGGTGCGGGAGTCTCCCACGATGATGCTGGGGCGCAGAATGATGCCGGGCATGGAGGCGAGACGCGAACGCACCAGCGCCTCAGCTTCGGCCTTGGTCTGCTCGTAGGTGTTCCGGTAGGTTTGTCCAATGGCCAACTCGTCCTCGAGAACAAGATCGGTGCAATTGC
>JAKART010000273.1:2186-4285 GCA_021819255.1 Acidobacteriota bacterium | reverse complement strand
GGCGAGATGTCATCATCGGCCGTCAGCTTCTCAATCGAGATGTTCTCCTCGGAGTTCTCCTCGTTGGAAAGCACATCGAAAGCCAGCCCCTCGCTGGCCTCGTCCAGCACGCGCTGGGACTGCTCGTTTTTCTTCAGCAGGTCCGTAATCTGACTCAGCGTCGCCACCCGAGTGACGATTCGCGCCCCCAGCAGGCCGGCGATCTCGTCGATCACCATCAGCTTGGAGGGATCGGCCACGGCAATCGCCAACCGACCCTCGCTCTGCTCCAGCGGCACAAAGTTGTAACGAAACATCATGTCCACCGGCACGGACTTGAACAACTCCACCTGAATCTTGAAGTTCTTCAGGTCCACAAACTCGGCGTGATAGCGGCGAGCCAGCACCTGCGCTCGCTCCACCTCGTTCATCGGCTCACTGCTGTACGGAATTGCAACTGGAATGGACGTTGCCATGGCTCCTCGACCTCTCCAACACTCTTGCCCTCATTGCTCTCATTGCCCTGCTCTCATTGCTCTCATTGCCCTCAACGATACGCGCGAAACCTTCTCGCCAAAAACCCATGCCGGCGATGCTCCCCGGCAGGCGGAACGGATCGCCAGGCCCGCCCTAGCCCCCAACCCCGTTCAAACTCAGAATGGGCAGGTAAAGCGCAATCAGCACTGTCACCACAACCGCGCCCATCACGATCAGAATCAACGGTTCAATCATGCTCATGATCGCCGCCAGCGAGGTCTGTACGTCCTCTTCAAAGAACTCGGCCACCGAGTTCAGCATCTGCGGCAGCGCTCCTGTGCTTTCTCCCACCTCGATCATCTCTATGGATAACTCGGGGAAGACCCCGGTCCGGTCCAGGCTGATCGCCAGCCCCTTGCCCTCACGCACCGTCTCCACCGAAGAACGTACCGCCTTGGAGATGGACCGCGACTCGATCGAGCGCGCCGCCGTCTCCAGGCTCGGCACCAGCGGCAAACCTCCTGTCAGCAAAGTCGCCAAGGTTCGCGAGAAGAGCCCTACCTGATACTTCAGCCAGACCGAGCCCAGGATCGGGGTCTTCACCCGTACCCGGTCAATCATGTCCGCTCCCCGGTCGCTACGGCTCCAGCGCACGACAAGATACGCCAGCAGGGCCAGCACCGGCACCGCGTACAGCCCATCATGCTGCGCATCCTGGCCAATCGCCAGCATCCACAGGGTCATCGCAGGCAGCTTGGTCCCCAGTTGGGCGTAGAGCCCGGCAAAGCGCGGAACCACAAAGGTAATCAGAAAGGTGAAAAGCCCCGTCACCATCACAATGAGAAACGCCGGGTAGATCAGCGCCGCTCGCAGCTTCTTGCGGAAGGTCAGCGAGACCCGCTGGAAG
The DNA here is from genome assembly GCA_021819255.1 of Acidobacteriota bacterium. Taxonomy (GTDB): domain Bacteria; phylum Acidobacteriota; class Terriglobia; order Terriglobales; family Acidobacteriaceae; genus Granulicella. The sequence goes on along the minus strand of JAKART010000273.1, from coordinate 2,922 downwards.
TCCAGGTACCGCTGCAACACCTCTTCCAGGTTTCCCGAACGCTCTCCGGCCAGCAGCGTGGTCGTGTAGATCAACGGAACCGTCCCCTGGGCCTCAAACGCAGTCGAGATCGACTCGCCCGTCTTCACCCGGGCGCCCACATCCTCCAACTGCGCCCGGAAGCTGAGATCTTTCTGCCGCTTGGCCAGCAGATCGATGGAACTCAAGATCGGCAGGCCGGCGCGAATCAGGGTCAGAAACTGCTGGTTGAAGATCAGAAAGGTGTCGAGCTTGATCTTCTTCTTCGCGCCGCGACCCAACGTGGACCGCGGCTTGACCGAATAGACCAGATATCCGGCCTGCGTAAACCGCGAGCGCAACTCCTCGGCTGTCGCGGCCGCGTGCGTCTGCTCCTGCACGCGGCCGCGTTCGTCAGCGAGTTTTACAATGAATTCATTCATGCGGGCGATTCCGCGCTACACGGGTGGGCTCTCTGCCATCTTAGACGTTCACTGCCCGGATTGGCTTCGTCGGCGCGCTGTGCCCAGCGATCAAATGTGGCAAGGCCCCGCCGGTTTCAACGGGGCCTTGCTAAAAGCACTGCTCGTCTTGATAAGGACGGTCTTTCGGGACGGCCTTTGACAATCCAGGTCGAGCTTTCAAAAACGCCACCCCCAACACTCAGCTCGACGGCTGGAGTACCAACCAACAGACGCCTGCCGGCTGGATTCGGGGGCTCATCAGCCCAATCTCCATC
>JAKART010000273.1:0-2176 GCA_021819255.1 Acidobacteriota bacterium | reverse complement strand
AAACTTGAATCCGGCGGCCTCCAGGGTCTCAACATAATCCACCGTACAACCGCTCAGATACATGGCGCTGGTGGCGTCGACAAAGACCTTGAGATCGTCAAAGTGCATGATCTTGTCCATCATCCCCGCCGAGTTCTCAAAGGACATGGAGTACTGGAACCCGGAGCACCCGCCCCCAGCCACACCGATCCGCAGCCCTGCCGGCACCGGATCCTGCGTTGCCATAATCTCCTTCACCTTGGCGACAGCCGCCGACGTAAGCACGATCGGGGTTGAGGCAGTGGCGGGTGCGCTGACGACTTCCGGAACGGATGGGATGGTGGCCATGAACGGTTCTCCTTCATCGACTTGGGGCCGAAGTTTACCTCGATCCGGCACCCTGATCTCAGTCTAGCCCGCGGCCTCTCGGCCAGCAAGTTAGCCGGCAAGCCCAACTCCGGCTTGTCTTCTGGTTGGATGCCTCCGCTGGGCTGGGGATGCACGGATGGGGCTTCGGCCCGCAAAAGGCCCAGAATCTTTGCCGTCACCTCCGGAGTCCTGTTCCGCTCGAAAGACCAGGACACCAGCCAAGACATCGGCCGGGACATCGGCCGGGACGCCGGAGCCCCTCTGCAGAAGAATGAAAACAGGGAAACGGAAACAGGGCTACCATGAGGATCATGCGATTCCTGGAGGCTGTAGCCATCGCGTTTTACCGCACCTTCGGCATCACCCAGCCCACCCAGCAGAGACTTCGCCGCGCCGTCTGGTTCCTGCTGGGCACCCTCATCCTGATCCTGGTTACCTTTGCAGCCGCGGGACTCGTCGTTTTCCGTAGCGTGTAGACCAAAGTGAGCAACGGGTGCAAACAAAGGTAACTTGTTCGAAAAGCTCTCTCCACGCAATCATTTATGGCGTATGATTCTGCTCAGTAAGGTCCCGCCCGCCAGGCTGCTCGCTCCCGCCGAGTCAAAATGGCGGCGAGAAGCACGGTATCGAGGACCAGAACATCAAAGGTTTCTGGGGGACACTATGAGCGCACTACACATTGCTGCCATCGTTTGGGGCGTCTGCGTCACCGTGTTTGTCGGTTTAATGGTCTACCGTGGAACGCTGACTCAGCATGAAACTGACCAACTGTTCCTGAGCGAAAGCGCCCTTCCGGACTCTCAGCAGGAGAACGATAAGATCGTTCGCCGGGTGAACTTCATCCAGCCCTACTGTGCCGGAGCTGGCGCCGTTGCCTCGCTGATGAGCATCGTTCTCTTTGGCCTCTGGGTCGCACGATTGGTGGCACAATCGCGTTCCTGATCCTGCAACCGCGCGAGCGAATGCCGGCCTCATCGCTTTCCGACCTCCGAGTCTCAACCGAGCCTGCTCCAAGCTTGTTCACGCGGAGCAGGTTTTTTCTGCGCACGGCCGGCAGCTTGATCCGGCGCAGACATTGGGGTGCTGCACACAGTCCCGCTGCGCCACCGATGTTTCTGCTTTTGCCCAGAGATCTTCCCGGCCCAACCCTTGAACAGCGCGACGTATCATCCGTGGGTTGGGGTTCAAGCGGCGGAGAGTCCCGGTCCGGGCTGGGTGCCGGGGGCTGGCCTCCGGGTGGGCGCGATGTGCGAAACAAAACGATGAGCAAGCGTCTGAGCGGCAAGGCTCGTTTCAAGGCTCTATGGAAAACTCCGCTGTTCGCAACCTTTATGGCGGCCGGCGTAGGGTTTACGATTCCAGGCGCGGCGATGCCGCTGCTGCTCCTGCGCTGGTCCATGACCGACGCTCGTGGCGGGATCCTTCTCTTCTGCTTCTACGGTCTGGGGATCTTTGGCGCCTACAGCGCCCGGGGACGGATGCACTTTTCGCTCGCGCGAGGCTCCCTTTTAACCGCGCTCGGCGCCTGTTGCCTGATGGGAGCGAGCCGCTGGGAGGCCTATGCGGCCATAGCCCTTTACGGCTTTGGCCTGGCGTTGACGATGACCTCCATCAGTCTTCTGGTTTCACAACAATTCCCACGGCAGCGCCGCGTGGAGCTGATGCGGTTGAATCTGGTGTGGGCTTTGGGCGCCGCCATGGGACCATGGATCGCTCTGCAATCAACAGGTTGGGGGCCTAGCCATCCATTGGCTCCCTCCCACCTTCCCGCAGCGGCGCAGGCGCTGGCGCTCTCCGCTTCCAGCCTGCGCCATCTGCGGCATGTTCT
>JAKART010000272.1 GCA_021819255.1 Acidobacteriota bacterium | reverse complement strand
ACCTCGACGTATTTGTTGCGCGGCACAATGGGACCGTCGGCCCTCGCCGCGCCGTAGGTCGTGCTGATCTGAACGAGTTTCGGCTTGGCGGCGATGGTCTGCTTGACGTGGGCGTCAACCTTAATAGCCCAACATTTCGGGTCCGAGCAGGAATCGTGCTGAGGTGCGATCCCATCAAAGAGCAGAACATTGTGGCCGGTGCGCTTGGGGCACTCGACACAGGAACCAGCCTCGGGCACAAGCGCGGCGTCCTTTTTCGAGAACGGCGCGGCGGCAAGTTCCAACAAAATATTGTGCTCGATCCACTGTTGCAGGTGGCGGAAGGACAGCGTTTGGGACTGCACAATTTCCGGCACAGCCTGGCAACATTGCTTTCAAATGAAGCCAAGATCCAACCGAAGACTGTGCAAGGGCTCCTGCGGCACGCCGACATCAAAACGACGCTCGGCCTCTACACGCAGGACAACAGCGATGAAATGCAGGCCGCACAAGGCGCATTCTTGGATGCGATGGGGCTTGCAAGTTCAATGGTTCAGTAGGAATTGTGGAATGGATTGTGGATTGTCACTATCGGTCCCATACGAAGCTAAGTCTTTTGCTTTGTATGGCGGGGACGACGGGGCTCGAACCCGCGACCTCTGCCGTGACAGGGCAGCGCTCTAACCAACTGAGCTACGTCCCCAAGAAGCTTTTCACTCACTTGGGCTTGCAATGCAGAGAAGGAGGCGTTGTACAACCCTCGCTCCCTTCTGCGCTGTCAATGCCGGCGACATGGTCCGAGGGAGACCAAGATCCCAGAAGCGGGGCTCAACCGTGCCATCAACAACATCAAGTCTACCAGAACCTGAGCCGCCATGAGTTTGTTGAAAACAACCTGAAGCAACCCGCGAGGCATACCCGTCCGCGAAGCGGTTGAATGGATCCTCTCTCCGTTTGCTCATCCTTCACAGACCCACCCAAGGCCGGCGCTGACGGGACTCCGCCGCGCCGGCCATGGTTCCTTGCCCAGTCCGTGACAGCAGGATGCAACCCGGCCTGCCTCGTGAACTGCTTCTGCTCCAGCAGGGTATGCGAAGAGACTAGGTCAGGCTTGTCCAGTCCAACACCACCTTGCCTGTCTCTCCGGAGATCATCGCCGCAAAGCCCTGCTCGAACTCGTGATAGGCATAGCGGTGTGTGATGACGGGAGAAATATCCACTCCGCTTTCCAGCATCACGGACATCTTGTACCAGGTCTCATACATCTCCCGACCGTAGATTCCCTTGATCGTGAGCATGTTGAAGATCACCTCACGCCAGTTCATCGGAGCCTCCGTGGGAGGAATCCCCAGGATCGCGATCTTGCCTCCATGGGACATGTTGGAGATCATCTCGCGCAGCGCATGCGAACTGCCGGACATCTCCAGCCCCACATCGAAGCCCTCCTGCATTCTTAGTTGCTTCTGGACCTCTGCGACCGGCGTCTCCAGTGGATTCACGGCCAGCGTCGCACCCATCCTGCGGGCCAACTCCAGTCGATAGGGGTTCATGTCTGTAATCACCACGTGGCGCGCGCCGGCATGCCGAACCACAGGAATCGCCATGATGCCAATCGGTCCGGCGCCCGTAATCAGCACATCTTCTCCCAGCACCGGGAAGGAAAGCGCAGTATGAACCGCGTTGCCAAATGGATCAAAGATCGCCGCCACCTCCTGCCGGATACCGGCATTGTGCCGCCATAGATTGGTCATCGGCAAAGAGATGAATTCAGCAAACGCTCCGGGGCGGTTCACCCCCACGCCCAGGGTGTGCGCGCACAGGTGACGCCTCCCCGCCAGGCAGTTTCTGCACCTGCCACAGGTGACATGGCCCTCCCCGCTGACGATGTCGCCAGGGAAGAAATCATTCACATTCGAGCCCACCTCAACGATCTCACCCACAAACTCATGCCCAATGGCCATCGGCACCGGAATGGTCTTTTGTGCCCACTCGTCCCACTGATAGATATGCACATCCGTCCCACAGATGCCCGTATATCGTACCCGGATCAACACGTCATTGATGCCGATCTCGGGTATGGCAATCTCTTCCAGCCACAGCCCCTTCTCTGCCCTGCTCTTCACTAACGCCTTCATCGCGCGCTCCTTGGCTCCCGCTGCACGGGTCGATCACATGCAACTTTCATCATAGAGCGTTCTGCCCTCGCTCCCCGGCCCCGCGCGCGCCCGCGAATCCCGGGCCGGCCATCGTAGAACCCGCGCGATTGCCTGAGGATGCGCTGATCGCCTACACTGAGGGTCATGCCCGGGAAGTGGGCGGATAGCTCAGATGGTTAGAGCGCCTGCCTTACAAGCAGGATGTCGGGGGTTCGAGTCCCTCTCTGCCCACCATTTTTCTGGATACAACACCCATCTTCGTGCCCGCGCGCCTGATTCTCAACGCTGACGACTTTGGCCTCACCCCCGGCATCAACCGCGCCGTAGCCGAACTGCATCTGGCCGGCGCTCTCACCTCGGCCACGCTGATGGCCGGCGGGCCCGCCTTTGACGACGCCGTCCGCATCGCACTGGCCCTTCCCCGCCTCGGCGTCGGCTGCCACGTCGTGCTCACCGATGGGGTTCCCGTATCCTCACCGGAGACAATCCCAACTCTGCTTGGCGCTGATGGAAAGAGCTTTCGTCCCAAGCTGACCCACTTTCTCCGTGATCTCCTGCTAGGGAGGATCCGCCGGGAGGAGATTGAACGCGAGACTCTGGCCCAAATTCGCAAGATTCAGAGAGCCGGCATCCGCGTAACCCACCTGGACACGCACAAACATACCCACGTCTTTCCGCCAGTTGCGCGCGCTCTTCTTCGGGTGATGCAGACCACCTCCGTAACGGCCTTGCGCAACCCCTTTGAACCGGCGCACAGCCGAATGCAGGCGCGCCTGAAACGTCGCCTGCAAATTTTCCTTCTCAGCCAGTTCCGCGCCGGCTTCCAGCGCGTCATCCCGCCGGGCCTCACCACCGACGGAACCTTCGGCATCTCCGCCACCGGCAGCCTGAACGCCGTCGAACTGCGCGCCCTGCTCCAGCAAATTCCCGCCCATGGCACCTTTGAGCTTGTTTGCCACCCGGGCTATAACGATCAAGACCTGCGGGCCGTCGCCACCCGGTTGCGGGAACATCGAGAGATCGAACGTCAAGCCCTGCTGAGTGAAGTTTCTGGAATCTTGCTGCATCCTCAGCCGCCTCAACTCATCCATTATGGGGAAGCCTTCGGTGATTTTGACCGGCCCCAATCGCCCCAGAGAAGTGAACTCTGACGCGGAGTTTCGACGCCCCTGCTCCAACGCCAGAAACAAAGATCTCCGCTCCGCAGCTCGGAGAAGGGTCGTCCGAAGCTTTGAACTGCGCGATTCGCGGTTCCATCCTCGGAGTTCTATCAAGGATCGCACCATGATGCTGCGCTCCAGACGATCCCCGGAGCCCGCCGCTTCCCTACCACCGGTAAGAAGAGATGCTCCCTGACGGACGACAGATCGGACACAAGATGAAGATCGGCATCACCTGCTACCCAACCTACGGCGGCTCCGGAGTGGTTGCGACGGAACTGGGGATTGAGCTTGCCAATCGCGGCCACGAGATTCACTTCATCACTTACTCGCAACCTTTCCGTTTGGCCGGCCGCGATGCGAACATCCGCTACCATGAGGTGCCGGTCTCGAACTATCCTCTCTTCGAGTACCCGCCCTACGATCTTGCCCTGGCCACCTGCATGGCGGAGGCTGCCGAACTGCACAGCCTGGATCTGCTCCATGTCCACTACGCGATTCCCCACTCCATAAGCGCCCTTCTTGCCCGCCAGATGCTCGCCAGCAGAGGCCGGGACCTGCCGTTCATCACCACGCTGCATGGAACCGACATCACGTTGGTTGGCCTTGACAGGTCCTATCTCCCCATCACCAAGTTCGGTATCGACGAGTCAGACGGCCTGACCGCTATCTCTTCCCATCTACGCGAGCGCACCCGGGAAAACCTGGGAATCACGCGTGAGATCGAGGTGATTCGCAACTTTGTCAACTGCGACTTTTACAGACGCGATCCGGATCTGGTCCGGCAACAGCGTCCCCGCTACGCGGAGACCCACGAGAAGCTGCTGGTGCACCTCTCCAACTTTCGCCCTGTGAAACGGGTGCTGGACGTGATTCAGGTTTTTGCCCAGGTCTCCCGTGCGCTTCCCTCGCGGCTGTTGATGATCGGGGATGGTCCAGACCGCTCCGCAGCGGAGTTCCTCGCCGCACGCCTGGGCGTAGCCGACCGCGTTGACTTCGTGGGCAAGCAGGAGAATAGAT
>JAKART010000271.1 GCA_021819255.1 Acidobacteriota bacterium | reverse complement strand
CGCAGCGCGCTCCTTCGTTCGCGCGCTTCAGGTATCTGCGCCATTGCGCTGGCCTGTGCCCTATCTTCCCGTGGCCAAACACCAGATGCGAACGCAATCACCGTCAAGTTGCAACCTTTCATCGCCAAGCTGATCGCCTACGGCCAGGTGGAGCCCATCCAGCTTGTTCCGCTCATCGCCGCGGAGACGGGCGTCGTAGAGGGCCTGCGTGCCGTTCCTGGGACTCACGTTCATGCCGGCCAATCCCTGGCCACTCTCACCGGTCCCACGATGCAAACGTTGCTTCTACAGAGTCAAGCCGAGGTCCGCAGCGCTCGTTCTGCCCTCGAAGCTGCAAAAAAAAGCCTCGCGATCGAACGAGAGCAGTTGCCGTCACACCTCACCACTCGCCAGGCCGTCCAGCAGGCAGATAGCGCCACAGCGCAGGCGCAGACTGTCTACGATAGCGCCCAATCAAAGCTCACCTCGGTGCGCCAGATGATGACGCTGACTGCTCCCACCGGGGGAGTCGTCATCGCCATCAACAGCTCGAATGGCCAGTTCGTCAGCGCTGGCCAGACCGTGGTCACCTTGCAGCCTGCCCTGGGCCTTTGGCTGCGCGCCAACTACTATGGTTCTGACCTTAGCTCCATCCATCCCGGTATGACCGGCACGTTCGTGCCTTCCGACGGCAGCGCCTCCATCCGCGTCCGCGTCTGCTCCGTCTCCGGAAGCCTTGCCGCCGGCGGCGGCGAATCTGTCTTTCTCTGTCCCCTGCGTAATAGCCACGCGTGGATCAATGGAGAGGCCGGTGAGGTTCGTATCGACCTTCCAAAGCAGAACTTCGCCATCGTACCCACCCGTGCGCTGGTTCTCAGTCAGGGCAAATGGTGGGTGCTGGTTCATAACCGCAAGGGTGACCATGCTCAGCAAGTGGAGCCTGACCATGCTCAGGGCTGGAATACCTTTATCAAGAATGGTCTGACGCCTGGAATGCAGGTTATCGTCAACAACGCCTATCTTCTCTTCCACGCAAAAATAGCCGAGCAGTTCCAGATACCCGACTGACGCCCATGACTGAGAAGAACTTTCTTCGCAATCTCTTTTTGCAGCCCATCTTCTGGGCCCTGATCTACGGTGCTCTTGTTGCCTATGGTGTCTATGCCTGGTGGAAGATTCCTGTGGAAGTGCTGCCTCGCTTCAACTATCCGATGATCAGCGTCATCACTCATCAGCCCGGCGCCACTGCCACGGAGCTCGAAACCGGGATTGCATGGCCGTTGGAAGGTGAGTTGCTGTCTCTACCCAATATCGTCGATGTCCGCTCCAGCATGGGTAACGGCGTTGTGGAGACCGATATCCGCTTTCGCGAGGGCACCGGTAGCCAGATGGACCTCATGTCCGTCAACGGCGCCATCGATCGTGCCCATCCGGAGATGCCGCCCGGCGTGCAACCTGTTTCAGAGATTATGGGCAATGCCATCGACGAAGTAGCTGATTATGCTCTTCAGATCCCGGCATCGGTGTCCCCTGCCGATGCCCAGCACGCTATCATGGCCAACATTGCTCCCGAACTGCGCGCCCTGCCCGGCGTCTACCAGGTTGAAGTGTATGGCGCTGGCGAAGAAGCTCTCTGGGTCCAGCCCGATCTGGGCGCTATGGTTCGCTACGGCGTTTCCGTCACGGCCCTGCTCAATGCTCTTCAACAACAGGTCCTTCTGAACCCTGGAGGTTACATCACGGCGGGCCATCAGGATATCTTCATCGAGGTCCGGAGCCTTCCCCGTCATATCGCCGATCTGGAAGACATCCCTGTTGCATCTTCGGGCGGCCCGATTCCGCTGCATGACCTGGCGCACGTCGTGCGAGCCGCTGTGCCCACTCTGAATGCAGCTCTGCTGGACAACCATGCCAGCGTGGCCATGATTGTTTTCAAGCAACCCGATGCATCCACCATCCCCGTGGCCGCAAGCATAGAACAGTACCTGAACGCCAACTTGCGGCAACTGCCGCCGGGCGCTCACTGGGTGCGAATTTACAGCCAGGGCCATTTGGTCAAAAGCGTCGGCACGGATCTCAGCCGCAATCTTCTCTTGGGCGGCATACTCGCGATTGGCGTTCTGCTCTGGGCGCTCGGCGCCGGCCGCGGCATCTGGATCCTTTCCCTTAGCATCCCTCTCTCTCTGTTGCTGGGCATCGCCGGCCTGTACGCCGCCGGACAAAGCCTCAACCTGATGACCCTTGGTGCTCTCACCGTCGCCGTCGGCTTGCTCTGCGACGATGGCATCATCGTTCTGGAGAGCATCTACCACCGTTGGGAAACGGGCGACGACCGCTGGACCGGCGTCGTACAAGGCCTGAAGGATATCGCCGGTCCCGATGTCACCGGCACCCTCGCCACCGTCTCCACCTTCACGCCTTTGCTCTTCGTCGGCGGCCTCGCCGGCCTCTTCTTCATTCCCTTTGCCCTGGCGATGACCTTCTCGCTGCTCGCCTCCTTACTCATCTCGGTCAGCCTGATTCCGCTCTGCCTTGGCTTCCTGGGAGCCAAGGCTCGCACCCGACTTACTCTGGCGGGCAAAGCGCTTGACTTCCTGCGTGGAAAGAATCGGCTTCTTTTTGGAATCGTATCCCGTTACCCGCGCTGGAGCATGAGCGTCTGTGTCGCTCTCCTTCTTGCCAGTCTCGCCGGCCTCATCCTTGTGCCGATTGATTTCCTTCCGCTACCGAATGAAGGGGTATTGCTGGAAAGCTTCACTCTACCTCCCGGCAGTTCTCTGGTGGATACCCAGGCCGCAGTCATGACCATGACCAAACACATGGCGTCTGACCCCGCAGTGAAGCATATCTACGCTCGTATTGGCTCCTCTTCCAACAGCATCTACACTGATCCTGCTTACTCCGGCGAGATTCAGATCACCCTCAGGCCCAGCGTTAAGGTCAACTCGCTGGATGCCATCAGCAAGCGGCTGACGGAAGAAAGCCGTTTGGCCGGCGTACAGACCTCCATCGACACGCCCACCATCGAGCGAGTCGGCGAGAGTCTCTTTGGTCTGCCCCAGCCCTTCGTTCTTGACGTCTATGGCAGCAGCGTTGCCACCATGCGCTCACTGGCCGCGCAGATCACCGATCGGCTTCGTCCCATCCCAGCGCTCAGCGGCATCTTCAATAACGACGGCTACCTCATCACGCAAGTCCAAATCACGCCGAAGACCGCGGCCCTCGCGGCGCGGAATATCACCCCAGCACAGCTTTATGCGCAGATCTCTCCGTTGCTCAACGGCGTCATCGTGGCGCAGATGCCCCAGGATAACGTCTCCCTCGCGCTGTACCTTCGACTGGCGGACGCACCCGGCCAGTCCCTGGACACACTCTCCCGTCTGCCCATCCGCACGGATGGCTGGACCCCTCTGGGTCAGTTGGCCAACATCAGCCTCAGCCCCGCTCCCAGCACCATTCGCCACATCGACGGCGCACGCGCTCTTGAAATTCTCGCCACGCCCACCGGCCCTTTAAGCACCACCATGGCAGCCGCGCGCAAAGCCCTCTCCGGCCTGTCCCTTCCGCCCGGCTATCGCTACGAGTTCGGGGGTTTGCTCCCCCAGCTTGAAGATGCCGCCATCGGCCTGGTCGCCGCTGCCCTGGCGGCCTTCCTGCTGATGGTCGCGATCCTGATTCTGCAGTTTGACGGCCTGCTCATCCCCGGTCTTCTTCTCCTGCAGATTCCGCTGGCCTTCACCGGAGGCGCCATCGCTCTGGTCATCAGTGGGGTGGGGCTCAACGCCGTCGGGATGGTCGCCTTTCTCACCCTGGTTGGCATCGGCCTCAACCATGGCATCGTGCTCCTCTACCGTACCCGCCGGAATGAGGCTTTCGGCATGGACCCGGAAGCGGCGGTTCGTGAAGCGGTCGAGGTTCGCTTTCGACCCATCGCTCTCACCACCCTTACCGCCGTTCTGGGCATGCTGCCCACGGCGATGGGTTGGGGCCAGGGAGCAGCGCCGGAACAAGGTCTCGCCGCCGTGGTTCTCGGAGGAATCCTATGGAGCGCCATCCTCAGCACCAACCTGCTACCCGCGCTCTACCTGCACATGCGCCGCAAGCAAATCTCCAGGGAGGTCAAGGCATGAACACTCGACAAGTGGTTTTTTCTCCCACTGTTCTGCTCGTCTGCCTTTCTCTCGCCGGCTGCGCACGCTATCATGCGGATCCGCTGCCCGCTGCGCCCGATCTCCAAAGAACCCCACAGCTCACGGTACCTGCCAGAGAGTTCCGGCTGCCCGGCCTCACCGAGCACGCTGTTTCTACGAGTGGCCTTGATCAAACCACGGTGATGACCCTGGCTGTCTTCAACAACCCCAATCTCAAAG